>JAJFLN010000260.1 GCA_021772705.1 Candidatus Cloacimonadota bacterium
TCCGCAGGCAAAATGATCGATCTGGAGCCCCAGCGGCAGCTCGACATGCTGCAGGTCAACGTGGTGGCCTTGACGCACTTGACGCGCCTCTTCGCTCCCGGAATGGCCGGGCGCAGGCGGGGGGGGATCCTGAACGTGGGCTCCACCGCAGCCTTTCAGCCCGGCCCCAATTTGGCCGTCTACTACGCCACCAAAGCCTACGTCCTGTCATTCAGCGAGGCCGTCGCAGAGGAGCTTGGCAACCAGGGAGTCTCCGTCACCTGCCTCTGTCCCGGGCCGACCATCACCGGCTTCGGTGAGGACTCCGGCATGAGCAGCTCCCTGGTCTTCAGGATGAATGCCATGGAACTGGGTCCCGTGGCCCAGGCAGGTTATGACGGTTTCCGGAGCCGCAAGGCCATCGTCGTCCCAGGCCTGACCAACCGCCTGGGCACCTGGTCTCTGCGACTCACACCCCGCTTCCTGGTGCGCAAAATCCTCCACCGCCTGAACTCGAACTAGTTTCCGTCCGGAAACGAACCAGCCGACTCTACTTCGACGGCAACGCGTTCTCGTCTACACCGTAGTCCCGGCGTTTCGCACCCGCCGCCCGCTTGGCGTAGGCCGTACCGCCGTCGGACGTGGAACCGCCGGAAGAGACATCGGCGATGATCCGATCCATGGGCTGCGATTCGAGCTGGCCCAAGGCAAGCTGCTCCTCCTCGGCCCCGAAGAGCCTGTCAAACTCTCCCGTGGTCTCTTCAGAGCCCTCCACGGAAGCTGGCCGCCTGGGAGGCGGCAGGAACTTGTCCCCCGCCAGCAGCTCCAGCTCGTCGCCTCCGGAACCGGAGTTGCTCGGCACGCCGCGGCTGCCGCTCTCCGTGCCTCCCAGGGCGCCCCCGTCGATGAGGCCGGACACGAAGTCTTGCATGGATTTCTGCTCCGATCGGGTGCCGCTAGGCCAGGGGAACGGGGCCTCGCCGGCGGCCTCCTGCCCGAAACGGACGACGAAGAAGTTGGGCCGAAGGAAGGAGTAGTGTTTCTCTACCTGCTCGATCGCCTTCTTCTTCAGATTGCGCTTGTTCTCCTCCGAGAGCTGGCCATCCCGCCTCAGTCGCAGCCCGTGCTGGAAGAAGTAGCCACCGTGCTCGTCATACCGGTCGTGGCCGATCTTCTCATGGATCGCCGGGCCCGTGAGATTGGGGCCGAATCCGACCTCGCCCTCCTCCACTTGGACGGCGTGCTGTCCCTCGTGGGCGATGAGCTGGGCCGCCGAGAGCCGGTAGGCCAGGATCAGCCTCCGGTTCCGTTCTTCCTCCGGGAGGGTGTTGAAGCGATCTCCAGCCCCCTCGAGGCCCTTCTGGATGTCTCGCTGAATCCAGTCCTTGTTCACATGGATTGTGAAGCTGTCGTCGATGCCCACATCCTTCTCCAGATAGGCACCCAGGAGCCGGATTCGAGCCACCGGGACGTCGGCGGCCTCGGCGATGTCCTGATCCGTCTCGAAGGCGACCCGGAAGAACTTCTCCGACCCGTCGAGACGATCGTAGTTCTCACCGAAGGCGTAACGCAGGATGATCCGGGCGTCGTCTTCAGTTGCCGCATACAACGGGGCATCCTCGAAGTCGTCAACCTCGATGATCGCAAGGGCGGGTCCCGTCATCCACAGCGCCGCAAGGGCCATCGTCACCAGAATCCGAATCTCTCTCATTCAAGTCCTCCCCGGACGTCAATTCCGCTCCGCTGCCCGGCGAACCGCCGCCTGCTCATCTTACCAGAGACGAGGGCCGGGGCTGGGAGGATAGAAGGGGGGCCGTCCTGACTGTTCAGGAAGCCATCGATGGCGTCTCCGGCCCGGAAAGCCGCAGCCATGGGTGAGTCGCTGTTCGGGTCCGAGGCGGCCTGGAGCGCTGCCTGGACGCGGTTGCGGGATGCCTCTTCGCCGTCGCCTGTCATCAGCCGGTCCAGGTTGGAACGAAGCCGGATGGCTGCCTGGATCTCCGTCGACAGGGCGTCGTTGTCCTTCATCCGGGCCGACAGCAGCTCCACTGCCTTCTGCTGCTCGTCTCCGTCCGTCAGGCCGTTCAGGTACTCCGTCAGGGATGGCAGCGCGGCGGCGGCCTTGTCTGAATCCAGCTCCAGCACGAGCTTCGTCAACGCCTCCGGGACCCCGGACCGGTCGCCGTGATGCCGGGCCTCTTCAATCAACTCCGTCACATCCCAGCCGGAGGATGTCGAGAAGTGGCATTAATAAAGGGAGTAATGGCGCTCCGATGAGGCCAAGCACCCGGGGGGATCCCCATGCCCCGGGGCATGGATTCCTGCGCCCTCTCCTGGAGGATCTCAGGCCGCCTGGGATGTCCTGCCGCGCTGCATCAGCCGCTCCGGCGAACAGTGCTGCCACTCGAGGCGGCCGATCTCGTCGAGCTGGCCCAGAAAGGTCCGCCACAGTCGATGGAACACGCCGTCGTTGTTCCACTCCTGAAACCGCCGCCAGACCGTGATGTGGCTGCCGTATCGCTCCGGCATGTCTCGCCAGCGGCATCCCGTGCGGATCACGAAGAGCATGCCGTTCAGAGTCTGCCGGTGATCCGCTCGCGGCCTTCCCGTCCAGGACCCTGCCGGGATCAGCTGGGACAGGCGGTGCCACTGAAGGTCGGTCAACTCTCGATAGGAAGCCATCTACATGGAAAATCGGCCGACAGCCCCCCTGGACCTGAGCTGCCAGGTTCGCTAACCTGTCCCCTCGCTATGGCCAAAGAAGAACCTCGATCCCTCCAGGTGCCCCCCGTGATCCCCGTGATCCTCATCGCCACCTTCTGCATCTGGCTTCAGCAGCAGGATCTCATCGGAACCCACCCGAAGAGGAGCGTGGATTCCCCCGATACCGCCGCAGCTGCCCCGGGCCGGATCTATTCCATGGCTTTCTCTCCCGACGGTCAGGTCCTCGCCACCGGGGGCAAGTCTCGCTCCATCGACCTGCGAGATGCGACCAGCGGCAAGCTCCTGCGGTCCTTGAAGGCCCACACCCGGACCGTCAACAGCGTCCAGTTCTCCCCCGATGGCCGATGGCTCGCCTCCGGAGGCGAGGTCGTTCGCCTCTGGGACTGGAAGTCAGAGAAGGAGCCCAGGGTACTCGAGGCGGGACCGGAGCGAACCCGGGTCCTTCGGTTCTCCTCCGATGGACGTCGGATCGGTTCCCGGGGAGACTACCTCCGGACCTGGGACGTTGAGACCGGTAAGTTGATCCATGACCATCCCGTTACCGATATCTGGGACGAAGAAGCCCTATCACCGAACCTGCGCCATGCGGCGACGCACAACACGGTGGCCGTCAACTGGGGCATTCGTATCTGGGACATGAAAACCGGCAAGATCGCGCGAAAGCTCAGCTGCTTCGGCTGGTCAGTCAATGACCTGAAGTTCTCGCCCGTGGAACCCTTGTTCGCAGCCGTACCGCTCAGACACCTGATGGTCTGGGACCTTGACAGCGAAGCCGAGCCGGTGGAGTTCAAGGGTCACGACAACCGGATCGAGTGCCTCGCCTTCACCCCCGATGGTTCCCGGATCCTGACCGCTGGCTACGACGCGACCATCCGGATCTGGGACATCAAGGCCAGGAAGCAGGTGGGCCAGATCGCCACGGGTCTCGATTTCGTCATGATCATGGCCGTCAGTCCCGATGGGACCCGGGTCGCCGGGGCCAACATTGACGGACGCCTCCGGTTCTGGCCCCTGGAGACCGGGATCTCCCGGTCCAGATGACCCTCGCGGCTGGAAGGAACGGAATGAACCTGAACATCCCCTGGCGCGCTTCGGCCCCCGGACTCCCGATTGCCTCCCTGGTCACCGTCATCTGTCTCCAGGTCTCTCTGTCATCCCTCGCTCTCGGGGCGCCTCGGGAACTGGTGGTCTTCCATTTGAACGATGCCCACGGCTTCATCGCCCCCAGAAAGGCCCCCGACGGCTCCCGGAACAGTGGGATGGCGCTTCTGGCCACGGCTCTGAGGGAGGGAAAACGGGCGGCTCTGCGGCGCCGTGCTCGATGGGCGTTCTTCTACGGCGGAGACATGTTCCAGGGGACCCCCGTGGTGGACGAAACCCAGGGTGAGTGCATGGTGAGGCTCTTCAACGAGCTCAAGTTGACCGCAGCCTGTCTGGGGAATCACGAGTTCGATTACGGACCCGACGTCCTGTTCAGGCGCACCGCCGAAGCCAGGTACGGCGTGGTGACCAGCAATGTGCGGACTCGATCGGACCGCAGTACCCGGTGGCGCGATTCCATGATCCTTCCCGTGGGGAACATGAAGCTCGGTCTCATCGGCCTGACCACGACGGCCACGGCTGTGACGAGCATGAAGAAGAACGTCGCCGGCTTCAACTTTCTCAGCCCCTTCGATCGAGCCAGGCGTCTCGCCACGGATCTTCGGAGGAGAGGTGCCGACGCCGTGATCGTCTTGTCCCATCTGGGGATCGACACCGAGAGGAACCTGGCCCGCCGCGTGGACGGTATCGACTTGATCGTCGGCGGCCACAGCCACACGGTTCTGCGGGAGGCGGAACGGGTTCGATCCACCACTCTGGTCCAGACCGGAGACTACATGCGCTTTCTGGGCGAAGTGCGGCTCTCCATCGATCCCGAACGGGACAGCTGTGAGCTGATCGGCTATCGCCTGATCCCGCTCACGGCTTCCCGCTTCACCCCCGACCCGGCCATCCAGGACATGGTCGCCGGCTACACCGCCAAGGTGGACGCCGCCATGGCTGTCGTGGCCGGTGAGACCCGGAATGGGCTGGACCACGGAATCCAGGGGGACTTCTCCCCCGTCGCTGCCCTGGTGGCAGATTCAATGCGAGCGAAGTACGGTGCCGATGTCGCCTTCTTCTACCCCCGAGGAACTCGCCGAGGACTGGCCGCCGGGACAATCACCCTCGGAGACATCCGGGAGGTGATCCCCTACAGCAACACCATGGTCAAGGTGACCATGACCGGCGCCTCTCTGTTGAAAGCGCTGGAAGATGGCCTGTCCGGAGACTGGGAAGAGTTCGGAACCGAGGACCAGGAGATACTGGAACGCCGGCTACCGGGCCGCCGGATCGTGGAAGGCTTGAAGCCTTTGAAATCGGGGACCATGATTCTCCAGGGCTCCGGCCTGAACTACTCCTTCGATCCACGGCTGCCGTCGGGAGCCCGGGTTCGACAGGTCGACCTCGACGGCGCACCGCTGGACCCAAAGCGTGCCTATCGAGTGGTGGTCAACAACTACCTTGCCGGGGGCGGCAGGGGCCGGGAGCAATTCTCTGTGGCCACCGCCATCGAGGAATTAACCGACGTCGATCGGTTCGTCGTCGCCGGCTACCTGCGGTCCAGGAGCCCCTTGCCTCCGCCGGAGCGGACCGTGGTCAACCTGGCGAACCGGATCGAGTGAGGGGCCGCGCAGGAATAAATGCGCGGAAGTCGCGCCCAGATTTGGCTCAGATTCGGCTGGTTCGAGCGAGCGGGACCGAAGGCGTAGTGGTCTACGTCGAGGATTCCGCGATTGAGGAGCGGCCGAAGATGGCCTGAAGATGGGATGCGAAACTGCGTAGTTCTTCTTGCCCGGGTCCCAAGGTTCTGGCCTCAGTCTTTCTGCTTGAGCTGCTGAAGCAGCCCCAGGGCCTCCGGGGACCGCTCCTCGCACCTGTCGAGGGTTGCCTTCAGTTGCTGGAGCAGGTCTCTCCGCTGCCGCTTCAACAGGACCCTGGCGGCCGCCGTGGCAATGTGGCATCGCTTGTCATCCAGGAGCCGAACCAGATCGGCCTCCGCCAGCCGCCGGGCCTGTGCCCTTCGGGACTCGCCGGCCTCCACGGATCGGGTCTGGGCTGGTGGCTTCTCCTGCCCTCTTTCCTCGATCCAGCCCGGTAGGACCTCGCCCAGGAAGCTCAGCCCTCCGAACACGACGAAGGCAAGGATGCTCGTCACAGTGGCTGGTATCCGGGCCGTGACGGTGGCCGTTTCCGGCTCTGTAGACGAGGACGTCGCCTCTGGCAGCCGCGGGTCCATGGCTGGCAAGGTGACCCGGGTCTTGGGCGCTGCCTCGCAGCCCCGGCGAGCGCAGCCCTGGCGATAGGTCCAGCACTCCGGGTGATAGATGGAGCGGCACGACGGACAGACGGAAGGCTGCTCCCGGGTCGGCTTGCGGCAGACCGTGCAAGTTGAAGCCGTCTCCAGGTCCACCAGCGCGTCGAGGCTGGCCCTGAGATCTTCAAGGGATTCGAGGGACTGCTCTTCTTCCCGGGAGCCGGAGGGGGAGATCACCACTCCACTCTAAACCAGATGGGCCCGAAAGGGACACACACATGCAACTCGGGTGCGGCCTGAACGGCGAACAACAAGCCGGAGGGCAACACCGGCCGCGAAATTCCCAGTTCGGCTTTACCTCTCCGACACGCCGCGCCGGCAGCGACTTTCGTCCTTCCCCCTACACCGAAGGAGGCACGGCCCTCGGGAAAGTGCTACACTCCCTGGCGTGATGACGGATCGTGTCGTACCGGGAGAAATCCGGGCGGTGCGGCCGCTTGAGAAGGGAGCCGAGTTCGCGTGTCAGGGGGGGGGGACTTGTTCGGTTCTCTTCCTGGAGGCGGGCATCGTCAGAGTCGCGTACTGGGCCGGGAGCGCACCCGAGCGCCGTAGCTTTGCCGTGATCCGCCCCGAGTCCGAATGGGCCGGCTGCCCCTTCGATATGGCCCGTCCTGGCGGACGCTATGTGCTCCGGGGCAGCGAGCTTGCCGTCGAACTGGACGGCAAATCGGGCGCCCTGTCAGCCTTCAACCTGCAGGGCGATCTGCTCCACCAGGACCTGGAGCCTCCCCGGTTCGGTTCCGACGGATTCCGGATCGTGAAATCCCTGGCGGAAGACGAGCACTGCTACGGTTTCGGCCAGCGGACAGGACAGCTGGACCGGCGCGGACGGGTCCATACCAACTGGACCCGGGATCCCGTGGAGGCCGATCGGGATCAGGGGCCCGGGGCCGACAACCTGTACGTGGCCATGCCCTGGTACGTGAGCCTCCGATCCTCCGTCAGCGCCGCCCATGGCTTCTTCCTGGATTGCACCTTCCGGAGCTCTTTCGACGTGGGTTACACCGAGCCCGACAAGATGACCATCGAGGCTGACGGCGGCGGTCTGGTCTATTACCTCATCGCCGGCCCCGAACCAGCTGACGTGTTGAGGCGATTCGCCTTCATGACCGGCCACGCTCCTCTGCCTCCCCGATGGGCCCTCGGCTTTCACCAGAGTCGCTGGAGCTACGAGAGCCAGCAAGTCCTGGATGCCGTGGCGGAGGGAATGAGTCTCAACGATCTTCCTTGCGACGTCATCCACCTCGACATCGACTACATGCGGGACTACCGGGTGTTCACCTTCGATCGGGATCGTTTCCCCGACTTTCGACAGCAGATGGTCCGGCTCCGTGACCAGGGCATCCGCGTCGTCACGATCGTCGATCCCGGCGTCAAGAAGGAGCCCGATGCCGGCTACGGGGTCTACGACGACGGTCTGGAGAAGGGTGTCTTCCTCCGCCATCAGGACGGGACCCTGTTCTCGGCCCACGTCTGGCCCGGCGAATCGGTCTTCCCCGACTTCAGCCGCCCCGATGTCCGGAAGTGGTGGGGCGACTGGCATCGGGTTCTGATCGACATGGGCGTATCGGGTATCTGGAACGACATGAACGAACCAGCTATCACCGATGGGCCGATCCTGGAAGGCAGCAGACACATCGAGCCCCCCCCGGGCTTGCCCTCCGGTGATCCCCAGGAGCCAGGGGGCCAACCGCAACACCAGGAAGTGCGGAACCTCTACGGCCTGGGAATGGCCCAGGCCACCCGCGCCGGCCTCGAGCGCCATCAGCCGGGAAAGCGTCCCTTCGTGCTCACCCGCAGCGGATTTGCCGGAATCCAGAGCCAGGCCGCTGTCTGGATGGGGGACAACACCTCCTGCTGGGAGCATCTGGAGATGATGCTCCCCCAGCTGGCCAACATGGGGATGAGCGGAGTTCCCTTCGTCGGTGTCGACATCGGCGGGTTCTTCGGCAATGCCACGCCGGAGCTTTATGGGCGCTGGTTCGAGATCGGTTCCCTGCTGCCATTCTGCCGAGCTCATAGCGCCAAGGGAACTCGTTATGCCGAGCCCTGGAGCTTCGGTGAAGAGGTCCTGGCCACGGTCCGGCGGCACTTGCAGTTGCGCTATCAGCTGCTGCCTTATATCTACACCCTGTTTGCCGAGGCCGAGCAGACCGGCGCTCCAGTCTGGAGACCCCTGGTCTACCAGTACCCCACCGATAACCGTGTGGTGGCCCTGTCGGATCAGATCCTGATCGGCCCGGACCTGATGGCCGCACCGGTGGTTAGACCCGGCGTGGTGGCTAGAGCCGTCTATCTGCCGGACTCTCCCGATGGCTGGTTCAACTTCTGGACCGGACACCATCACGCTGGCGGCCAGGACATTCTCCAGGATTGCCCACCCGGTCACCTTCCCCTCTGGGTCCGGGGTGGCGCCGTCCTTCCCATGGGGCCGCCCATGCTCAATACGGGCGAGAAGCCCCTGGACCCCCTTACCCTGGTCGTCTTCGGGCGAGGCGGGTCGAGTTGTGCCATTCACGAAGACGACGGCGCAACCCTGGGCTATCGCGATGGCGGCAGCTGTACCAGCTGCTACTTCGTCGAGCCCGAGGACGGTCAGGACGCCTTGACCATCTCGGCGAGTCGAACGGGCAAGTGGAAGCCAGTCTCTCGCCAGGCCAGGCTCGAGCTGCGGGGACTTCCGGGGATCGCCTCCGCCACCAGGGATGGCACGGACCTCCCAGTGCGGCAAGCCTCGGCTCACTCAGGCAGCTTCGTGCTCCTCGGTGATGATGAGGAACGGTGGACGGCCCGGATCGAGTTCGATTCCATCGGTGAAGGACCCGAAAATGACTGAACCTGCCGAAGACGACAAGAGCCGTTTTCAGACCGAAGCCGGCGCCAGTGCCCCGGGATTGCTGGCGGAGTTCTGGGACTTCCTGAAGACCAGCAAGAAGTGGTGGCTCGCACCGATCTTCGTCGTCCTGGGACTGGTGGCGCTCCTGACTCTCATGAGCGGTACGGCGGCGGCACCCTTCATCTACACCCTGTTCTGACTCAGGGGCCGCGCAGGAGCAAATGCGCGGAAGTCGCGCCCAGACTTGGGTCAGATTCGGCTGGTTCGAGTGAGCGGGACCGGAGGCGTAGTTGCGCTACGTCCAATGCCCATGAATTAGTGTTCCGCCTCGGGGATGGGTGAAACCCCTCGCCTTTAGGCGAAGCCTTCAGGAGGCTTGCAGCCCCTCATGGCAGGAAGAGCAGAAGGTGGCCCATCTGGCAAGCCGGGTCTTCCCCGG
>JAJFLN010000027.1 GCA_021772705.1 Candidatus Cloacimonadota bacterium
TTCGAGGGCAGAGCCCTCGTTTTCAAACATTCCTTCACTAATTCATGGGCATTGGTCCTAAGGCCCCGGATCGCCTCATCAGAATTGACTGATGCACCGTTTCATGGTACCCTTCGCCGATTCCCGAACCGGCCAAATTACGGTTCGGCCCTTTGTCTTACCTCGTCAAACGAGTCAGATTCGTCATGTTCACAGCCCTCAGCGACAAACTCCGGGAGACATTCCGGAAGATCGGCGGTTACGGAACCCTCACGGAGGAGAACCTCCAGGAGGCCCTCCGGGATGTCCGATTGGCCCTGCTCGAAGCAGACGTCAACTTCAAGGTCGTCAAGAGCTTCGTGGCAGGGGTGAAAGAGAAGGCCCTGGGTCAATCCGTCAACGTGCGGCTGAATCCGGGTCAGCAGTTCGTCGGTCTCGTCCATGACGAGCTGGTGGAGATCATGGGCGGCCAGGCCGAGAAGATTCACTTCGCAAGCCAGCCGCCGACGGTGATCATGATGTGCGGCCTCCAGGGCTCGGGCAAGACGACCTCCACGGGCAAGCTGGCCAAGCATCTCCTGGCCCAGAAGCACCGCCCCTTGATGGTGGCTGCCGACATCAAGCGCCCCGCTGCCATCGATCAGCTCGAGACCCTGGGCAAGCAGGTCGGCGTCCCGGTCTTCTCGGACCGCTCCTCGACCGACGCCGTCGATATCTGCCGCAGGGCCCACCAACTGGCCCTCATGAAGGACCACGACGTGGTCATGCTCGACACAGCGGGCCGCCTGCACATCGACGACGAGATGATGACTGAGCTGGAGGACGTGGCAGCCCACGTGAAGCCCCACGAGGTCTTGCTCGTCGTCGACGCCATGACCGGTCAGGACGCGGTCAGGGTGGCCGGCGAGTTCGACAGCCGCCTGGCGCTCTCGGGAATCGTCATGACCAAGCTCGATGGCGATGCCCGGGGTGGCGCGGCGCTCTCGGTCCGCCACGTGACCGGGAAGCCGATCAAGTTCATCGGTGTCGGCGAGAAGCTCGATGCGCTGCAGCCATTCCATCCCCAGCGGATGGCGGGCCGTATCCTCGACATGGGTGACATCGTCAGCCTCGTGGAGCAAGCCCAGGCAGGAGTGGACGAGACCCAGGCCAAGAAGATGACGGGCCGCATGTTCAGCGGCGAGTTCAATTTCGAGGATTTCCTCTCCCAGCTGGAGATGCTGAACAAGATGGGCCCCCTGAACAAGCTCATGGAGATGCTCCCCGGGTTCGGAGAGATGTCCAAGGTCCACGACTTGAAGGTCGAAGAGAAGCAGATGGGCCGGACCAAGGCGATCATCCTGTCCATGACGACCCGGGAGCGGCGAATGCCCGACCTGCTCAACGGCAGCCGGCGTCGAAGGATTGCCGAGGGCAGCGGCACCTCCGTCCAGGAAATCAATCAGCTCATGAAGCAGTTCAGCCAGACCAAGAAGATGATGAAACAGTTCGGAACGATGGGTAAGAAGAAGATGAAGGGCATGAAGCTACCGATGCCCTTCTGAGTAGACTGAAAGGAAACAGAGAATGGCAACAGTTGTGCGGCTTCGCCGCGTCGGAACCCACAAACGACCCTGCTACAGGATCGTGGCAGCGGACTCTCGCTGCCAGCGTGACGGTCGGTTCATCGAGAACCTGGGCATCTACCATCCCCTCGAGAAGCCGGCCAAGGTCCAGTTCAATGAAGAGCGGCTGAGGTACTACATCGGAGTGGGCGCACGCCTCTCCGACACGGTCCGGTCACTGGCCAAGCAGAAGGGCCTCAAGGTCTGATATCGAGGCGATTCTGGACATGGCCGGAGGTTACATCGCGATCGGCAAGATCGTCGGTGCTCATGGCATCCGGGGTGAGTTGAAGCTGCTCCCCTATCTGGATGACGTGGGAAGCCTCCTGCAGCTCGAGGCCGTCAACCTGGAGCCGCCCAGCGAGGAACCGGACTCCAGGAAACCCGTCGAGCTGGCCCGGGTTCACAAGCGAACGATCCTCCTCAAGCTCGAAGGCCTTGAGACTCGCAACCAGGCCGAGGCGCTGGTGGGCCGGGAAGTCCACATGCCAGAAGAGCTGGAGCCCGAGCTTCCTGAAGGGAGTTTCAAGCTCAAGACTCTGCTCGGCATGGCCGTCATGTCTGAATCGGGCATCCGTCTGGGTACCTTGAAGGATGTGGATCTCCACGGCGAGCGGGCCACCCTGGAGGTCCGGCTCGAATCGGGCCAGCACGTCCTGGTGCCCTTCGTCGACGAGTATGTCGGCCCTGTCGATCGGGAAGGCAAGACAATCATCTTGAAGCCGGCGTTCGACCGCCTTCTGGCACCGGAGGAGGTGGGGCGGTAGACGAGAAAGAACCAGCCATGCCATCCCCGTCCCCCTTGCGATTCGACGTGGTGACGATCTTCCCGGAACTCTTCGGGCCCTTCGCCACCACCAGCATCGTCGGAAGAGGTGTCACCAAAGGACTCGTGGAGATCCATGTCCATGACCTGAGGGAGTACTCGACGAACAAGCATCGCACAGTGGACGACTACCCCTTCGG
>JAJFLN010000261.1 GCA_021772705.1 Candidatus Cloacimonadota bacterium
GATCGCCTTGGCGGCCCAGACCCGCCATCGGGCGATGGGCCGGACCCAGAGCAGCTCCAGCGTCCCTCGGCCCGCTTCCTGGGCGACCATGTTTCCGCCGAAACAGGCGGCCATGACCACCACCATGATCTGGCCAGCGAGCCAGTCCTCCTGGGGGTCCATCAGCACGCCGAGCAAGCGAAGCAACGGCACCAGGCAGGACGACACGGCGAGGATGCCCAGCAACAGAAGCCGGTTCTCTCTCCATTCCTTCCAGAGCAGAGCTGTCATGGTGAGTCTCCTTCGTCACCGAGTTGCCGAGACAGGCAAGACGGAAACCGATTCAAGAATCAGAGGGAAAGGGCCTTCCGAACCGAGCAGCCGTCCCGGGAGGTCAGTTCGAAGAGATAGAGGTCTCGAGGGCCGTACTGAACCCAGCGGCGGTCATCGAGCCAGACGATGGATGTCGAGAGTCCATCGGGAGGATCGTCGCCGGCCAGTTTCAGGGCAGTGAGACTGAAGCTCTTCAGGTCCAGCAGGACTCTGCGGTGAGAACCATCGCCCTTGCGCAGCCAGAACAGGCAGCTCTTGCCCCCGGGCGAAACCTCCCAGCCGCGAATCCGATCGCCCGCCGTGAAGGAGAGCTTTCGCTCCAACTCCCCATCCCAGCCAGCAACCACGATCGAGGGACCTCGCCGGCTTTCGCGGTCCGGGCTCTTGAGCGGCACAATCCAGCGAGAACCGGGAAGCCGGCGGGCGGCCTGGGAGGTGGCAGCTGAATCGCCCAGAACGGTCCAGCGGATCTTCCCGCCCTCCGGATGAGCCAGGATGACGTTGGTCTTCAACATGCCCCGCTGGCCGGCTTCCAGGATCAGGGACCACTCGGCGCTGGAGCCGGCGTCCGCCGGATCCGGGAGCATCAAGCTCTCCTTGTGAACATACATGCCTCCCCCCACCATGCCTCCTCCCGCGCTGGCCGCGGGCCTGGGCACATCGGCGGAATCGAGTATCTCGCCGCCTGCAGCAAATCGAAGGAGAGTGCTCCGCCCCCACCGTTGAACGAAGAGCGCCACCCCTTCGCCGTCGGGCCAGATGAAGGGAGAACCATGACCCTCTTCCTTGTGGAGAGTCGCTCCGGCGGCGCCGGTCGCCTCGAACCGGTTCAGCTTCCAGACTCGCCGGGAGCCGGCGTCATCGAGTCCGTCGAGACGGAACCGGACGCCCGAACTGTTGACCACCTCTTGCCGGGCTGGGGGCCAGGAGGACGTGGTGTATCGGTCGCTGACCAGATCATAACTGATCTTCTTTAATGAGGTGGTCGGGTAGCCCAGGACATGATCGAGGGCCAGGAAGGAGGCATCGGAATCGGGTGAGACATCCGTCCCGGTCCTGGCTCCCACGAGGCTCCGGCGCCGATGGTGATCCGACTGCCAATAGAGGTTGGTGGCCCATCGAAAGGGCATCCAGCGAACCTGCCGGTTAGTCAGGTTCACGGCGGCCACACGAGAGCCGGGTTGCTGATTGAAGGGCCAGACGTTGGAGCCAAATGGATGGGCAAGTCCGGGAGCGACTCGGGCTGAGATCAGGACCTGGTCGGAGTCGATAAACTGAAGACCGTGAATCGCCTCGACAGTGGGCCTCAGACCCGCCCTGTCGATCTGGTGCAAACCGACGCTGATGCCGATCAGGACGGCGATGGCGACGGCTCCGCCGGTCACGGCGGCCAGCGCCCGCCGAGGTGTCTCGAGCAGGGGGTCGGCCCGGAGGGCGAAGAGGGTCGGTATGATAGCGAGCAGCAGGGCGGCCAGGCAGAAGGGAATGGTGTCCAGGGCAACCCGAGGATGAATGGCCAGCAAGACCCCGGAGGCCATGAGTCCCGCCATGAGGGCGTCGAATCGGCGCCGCAGCTGGGTCGCCTTGGCGAAGGCCACGGCGAAGCAGGCAAGAGCCAGCATGGGGGGAGCGCCGTGACTCCAGATGTTCCGGGCCAGCCCCTCTGGGATCAGGCCGGCCCAGACGGCACTCATCGGGAGCAGGACTATCCAGAAGGCCAGAACGTGTGCCACGGACAGGGAGGCCCCGGCGAGCCACTTGGCACTCCAGACGCGCCATCGCGCTACGGGCCGGGTGTAGAGGATCGACAGTGTTCCCGCCGAGACCTCCCGGGCCAGACCGTCGGAGCCGACCACGGCACCCAGTCCGGCAGGGAGCATAGCCAGGAAGACGATCATGATTCGCTCTGGCCGGGAGAGTCCGAAATGCTCGATCAGCAGCGCCGCCAGGACAGCGAGCACCAGGCTGGCAATGACCGCCAGCAGCAGGTTAGCGGCACCCTCTCTCCAGTCCTTTTTGATTATTGGCCACATGGCAGTTCCTCCGTCCTACTGGACCAAGTCGACGAAGATCTCTTCCAGGGAGATCGCCTCGACGGCCTGGTTGCGCACAGGAAGTACGCGCACCCGTTCGTCAATGCCGGACCGCTGATAGTCGCGCACCGTCAGGAGGAGCTGATTCCCGTCCCGGCGGGTCCGGACGACACCCTTCACGTCCACCTCTCGAGGCGGCTCGTCATCGAAGGTCAGCCTGACGCGCCGCGTCGTGGCCATCA
Organism: Candidatus Cloacimonadota bacterium; assembly: GCA_021772705.1. Classification (GTDB taxonomy): domain Bacteria; phylum Muiribacteriota; class UBA6191; order JACPRK01; family JACPRK01; genus OFTM100. Next base: position 2,588 of record JAJFLN010000261.1, read on the forward strand.
GCTCCTCTAGCTCGGCCTCGACGACCATCTTGCCCTCCCGGACGATCCCGATTCGATCCGCCACTCGCTCCACTTCTTCGATGATGTGGGTGGAGAAGAAGACCGTCCGGCCCTCCTGAGTGATCAGCTCGATGATGCTCTCCAGGAACTCCCGCCGCACCACGGCGTCGAGCCCGCTGGTCGGTTCATCGAGGATCAGCAGCCTGGGCCGGTGCGCCAGGGCCAGAAGCAGGCAGAGCTTCGCCAGCATTCCGCGGGAGAGATTGCGGATCTTCGCCGACGGATCCAGCTCGAAACGCTTCATCAAGTCCCGGGCGTACTGGCTGTCGTGGGTCCGGTAGAAGCTGCCGCTGAAGTCGGTCATCTCCTTCACGGTCATGTAGTCGTAGAGTTGCTGACGTTCGCTGACGTAGCCCACCACGGGCAGAAGGGTCTGGATGGCCAGGTCCGGGTCTCTCTCGAGGACGGCGACGGTGCCGGCGTCCCTGGGCAGAAGCCCCATCAGCACCTTGATGGTCGTCGTCTTTCCGGCACCGTTGCGGCCCAGAAAGCCGTAGACGGCCCCCTCCGGTACCTGCAGGTCCAGCCCGCTCACCGCTGGCGCTCCGACGGTGTAGGCCTTCACCAGGCCTCGGGTTTCGATGGCAAAACCGCCCATACCGGCTACCTCCTTCTCCCTTTCGACTGCGGTTTCTTTCCATTGTCATAAAGTCGTTCATCCAGCACTTCCCGGATCTGATCGTCTTCCAGGCCGAGCTGCCGGGCATCGACCACCACTTGCCCCATCTCGTCCTTCACCAGTTCCCGGGACTTCCGGACGTTCAGAGCCGCCGGCCGGGCGGTCACGAAGGTCCCCATGCCTCGCCGCATCTCGATGACCCCGGCGTGCTCCAGTTCGGAGTAGGCCTTGGCCACTGTGTTGGGATTGACCCTGACCTTCAACGCGAGCTCGCGAACGCTGGGAAGCTGCTCATCGGGCAGCAAGGCGCCGCTGGAAACGGCGAACTGCACCTGCCGGACAATCTGCAGGTAGATGGGGGTGGTGGAGGACGTGCTGATTTCGAAGTACAAGGCTGAGGGTGGGGGTCACGGGTGAACTAGCGAACTAGTGTACTAGTTCAATAGTACACCAGACTCTATCGGTGGCGCAACCCCGACGATTGAAATTCTTTGCAGGAACGACAGGACTCCCGGTCTCTGACCGGGTGGGGGTCCAGCGCGGGAACAACGGAAGGGCGGCCCTGGAGGTCACCGGCGGGGAGAAGCCCCGCCTTCACAGACTGACCTTCGAGGCTACTTGTCTCCCGCGGCGTGTCTCCTCGGCGTGGTGGGCACGGCCATGTGATGCCGGTCATCCACCCCGCGCCAGGCTTTCATCTGGTTTGTTATTCAACAGGGGGTAAAAAGTCACGAACAAATGACGATAGAGGGTTGACAGTTCCTGTCAAGATATGGTCATATTACGTCTTCGTTTCAATGGCCTTCAGGCAACCGCCAGGAGGGGACCCGCTGGATCGAACCGGGACAGCAGCTCCAACTCAGCCCACCAGGAGGTGACCTTTCGAGAGATCGGGCGGGAGTGAGAGACCGGACAATCAACAACAACAATCATGTAAGTAAGGAAGTCGCACCGCTCTCGAAAGAGAGAGAGACACGGGCTAAGGAAACTTGGAAACTTGGCAGAGTGCTCTCGGTCCGGAAGGGGCAAGCGACACCCTC
>JAJFLN010000262.1 GCA_021772705.1 Candidatus Cloacimonadota bacterium
GGTCTGGCGGCCTGGGCCTTCGCCCTGTTCTGCCTGGGAACTCGTCTCGTTCGCTGGTGCAGTGACCGGGTTTCGACCCCCACCATCCTCCTCACCACTGTCGTGGGTCCCTTCGACACCTATGACGACGGCGAGTACATCCTGGACTACTACTCGAGCCGGTTCACTCGAGGCCAGGGCCCCTTCGGCTTCGAATCGGACCCCTTCAACCTGCCGACTCACCATCTGGCCCACAACGTCCGGGCTCCCGTCCGGGTCCTGGAGTACCCCTCGGAGTCGGAGTTCGAGGCCGAGCTCCGTCGACGGCACTATCCCATCATCGGCATCGGGTTTCTCAGCATATCCCGGCCCAAGGTGGTCCAGATGTGCAAGCTGATTCGCCGGCTGTCGCCGAAGTCGAAGATCCTCTTGGGAGGATTCGGCGTCAGGAGCCTGGAGCCCAGATTCGATGGAGACGAGAGCCTCGACGGCCTCTACGATTCTGTCTCCCACGGCGAAGGTGTGGCCTTCATGCGCCAGCTCCTGGGTGAAGATCCGAAGGAGCCCGTCGACATCAACCTGCCAACGCAACACATTTATCCCCTGGGAGCCAAGTTCATCCGGGCCCTCGCCACCCCCCTCGTTGCGGGCTACGGCTGCGCATGGAAGTGCGACTTCTGCGCCACCTCGGCCTTCTACGACGGAAAGCACATCTTCACGGCCACGGCGGAGGAGATCGTGGGGCATATCGCCGAGTCCTACCGGCGTCATCCGAAACTCCGGGCCGTACCGATCTTCGACGAGGACTTTCTGGCAAATCACGAACGGGCCCACCGTCTGGCGGAGTTGATGCCCCGCTCCCCCGGCATCCCGAAGGGCGTGTCGCCCATCAGCATCTTCGCCGCGGCGGCCAACGTCAGCCAGTTCACCCCTGCCGAGCTGATCCGGATGGGCATCCGGTACATCTGGATCGGTGTGGAGTCGAAGTTCTCCAAGTACGCCAAGCTCGGTGGAGTCGACCTGCACAAGCTCTTCGAGGAACTCTACGATCACGGCATCAGTACCACGGGCTCTTTCATCCTCGGCTTCGATCATCACACGCCGGAGAACATCCAGGAGGACATCGATTTCTTCACCTCCCTCTGCCCCACGACGACTCACATCGCCCTCCTGGGCGCCCCTCCCGGCACGGCGGTCTATACCAAGATGACCCGGGAGGACCGGCTGGCGATCAACCGCTGGGAAGACGCCCATCTGAGCAAGGAGTTCCTCCACTTCAAGAGCCTGCCTCCGGGGATGGCCGCCAGATACCGGGACGTGACCTACGAACAGGTCTATCACCAGCACGGCCCCTCCCTGTTGCGGATGTGGAAGGTCTGGCTCCGGGGCTACATGAACCTCAGAGACCACGAAGATCCCGTCCTTCGAGAGCGGGCGGTCTACCTCAAGAAGGAGCTCCGGGAGACCTATCCCGCCGTCGTCTCGGTCCTCCACCTGGGTCCCAACGAGGACGTGAAACAGCAGACCCGGGAAGCCATCGCGCTCTTCCACCGGGAGGTGGACTCCACGGGTCCCGTGGAGGACTTCCTGGCCCTGGGCGCGACGGGGTACGTCCTGGCCAGGGACCTGCGGCTCCGTCTCTTCGGCAAGCCCAGGCGACAACCCATGCGAATCCGGGCGACTTACCCCGAGCGTTGCGAGCCCCTGCCGGACAGGTCCCGCTTCCCCGAGCCGTCGCATCAGACCGGCTGACCTGGCGGCTCTCTGGTCCCGGAAGGACTCTCTGCCTGATGCCTCTCCTGCTCGCTAGCCTGCCGCTCCTGGCCATGGGAATGATCGTCCTCCTTCCCGTCGGCTCGGAGTCCATCTCGGCGGCCTGGAAGGCAGTCTCGTTCCTGACGTACGTGACTGCCGCGTCGATGACGGCACTCCACATCGCCCACTGCATCGGCCTCCGGAAGCTGACGGGGCTGGTCTGTCTCTCCCCGTTCCTAGGGCACGTCCTCGCCTCCACTCGCAGCACACTGCAGGGACTTCCTTCATCAGCCCACTCAGCCCTGCCCTCAGAGGCCGCCCGGGATGTGGCCTTGCTCCTCATCGGCTTCGCTCTGACGGATCAGCTGCTGTCCCATCTTCGCCTGCCACACTGGCTGCGAATCCGGCGCCCCGTCCTGAATGGAATGGTGACAGCGACTCTCGTGGGCTGCGACGCACTGACTTCGGTGCCGTTGCTGAATACGTTCCGGTCTGTAACGGGCCTCGAGGCGCTGGGAGGTATCGCCACCGCCGGAGCCCGATCGACGCCGGTGCAGCTGGGAACACTCCTGCTGGTCTTCGCCTTTACAGCCTTCGTCATCAGGCAGGTCATGGACGTGTGGGAAGACCTGTCCGCCCGGTCCTTCCTTCGCCAGCTTGCCATGGCCGCAGGTGTCGTCGCCCTGGCCCTCCTGCCCCTGCAGGCGGCCGTGCTCCAGTCCGCTGTGGCTGCCGATGGCGGACCTCCGTCTCCCTCCTTGCCCCTCCTTGCCCTGGGACTGACGACCTTCGTCCTCCCTCGTCTTGTCCAGGCGGCACAGGGTCTAGTGGCGAGACCGGTGGTGCTCCTCACGACGGTCTACCGGCCCTTCGACAGCTACGCCAGCGGCGAGTACATTCTGGACTACTTCTCCAGCCGCTTCACCAAGGGACAGGGACCCTTCGGATTCGACTCCGACCCCTTCAGCTTCCCGACCCACTACATCGCTCAGAACCTGCGAGCGCCGGCCCGGGTCCTGGACTTTCCCAGCCTGGACGAGTTCGAGACCGAGCTGCGCCGGCACCCCTACTCCATCGTCGCCATCGGCTTCCTGAGCATCGGCAGAAACAAGGTTCGCCGGATGTGTGAGCTGATCCGGCGGGTGGCGCCGAAGGCGAAGATCGTCCTGGGCGGCTACGGCGTACCGACGCTGGATCACCCCTTGGAGGAAGACGACAACTTCGACGGCCTCTACGATCTGCTCTGCCACGGCGACGGGGTGGCCTTCATGCGAGGCATCCTGGGGGAGGACGTCAACGAGGCGGTCAACATCAACCTGCCCTGGCAGAACATCTATCCCTTCGGCGCCCGATTCTCGCCGATTCAAGTTTCGCCCATGGTGGCCGGATTCGGATGCGCCTTCAAGTGCGACTTCTGCGCCACGTCGGCCTACTTCGAAGGGAACCACCTATTCGTCGCCACCGCCGAGGAGATGGTGGCCCACGCCGCCCAGACGTTCCGGCGGTATCCCAGGACCCGGAGCATTCCCGTCTTCGATGAGGACTTCCTGGCTGGCGAGGATCGGGCCCACAGCCTGGCGGAGCTGATGCCTCGATGCTCCGAGATTCCCCCGGGCATCGCGCCCTTCAGCATCTTCGCCACGGCTGAACAGATCTCGAGATTCGACCCCCTGGAGCTGGTGAAGATGGGAATCCGCTACATCTGGATCGGCGTCGAGTCCCGGTTCGCCAGATACGCCAAGCTCGGCCAGGTCGACATGGCCGAGCTGTTCGAGAGTCTCTTCGATCACGGCATCTGTGTCACGGGCTCCTTCGTCATCGGCTTCGACTGCCAGACACGAGAAAACATCGAAGAGGACATCGACTACTTCGCCGGTCTGGGTCCCACGACGACGCAGATCGCGCTGCTGGCCTCACCACCGGGCACAGCCCTCCACCGGCTCGTGGAGAAGCAGGGAAGGCTGCGGCTCAAGAGCTGGGAAGACGCCAACCTGGAGGAGGAGCTGATCGACTTCAGGAACTTCGCCCCCGGCGAAGCGTCCCACTATCGCGACCTGGCCTACGACCGGACCTACGATCGCAACGGGCCATCGATCCTCCGGATGTGGCGGGTCTGGCTGCGGGGCTACCTCAAGTTCCGGGACTCCGCCGATCCGGTGCTTCGAGAGCGGGCGGACTATCTGGCCTGGGAGCTGAAGCGGACCTACCCGGCCATCGAGGCCTCCCGCCGTCTCGGACCCACGCCTGAGGCGCGACGACTGGCTGCCGAGGACCTGGCCATGTTCCGCCGGGAGCTTGGCGATCCGAACTGGATCGAGGAGTGCGTCGCCCTGGGATTGACGGCCTACATCTCGGCCCGGGACTGGCGGCTGCGCTACCTGGGAAACCCGGCTCGCCAGCCCGTACCGTTCAGGACCACTTATGAGGAACGGCGGGAGCGTTACTCCATCGAGGTCCCGTCGAGTTGCTTCAGGAAATCGAGCACCGCCGCCAGAGTCTCGGCCGGGGCCTCCTGCTGAGGGAAGTGGCCCACTCCGGGCAGGTGAACCACGTCCGCCCTGGGCAGAAGTCCTCTCAGCCAGTCGATCAAGCGTACGTCCAGAAACCAGTCCTTCTCGCCCCAGATGATCCGGGAGGGTAGCTCGATGGGGCGAGGTGGCGGCGGCCGCCGGAAGGTCTTGGTCAGCCGTTTCATGCCGATGGAGGCGTAGATCGACGCCAGGGCCCGCCGTGTCTCGGGTCTGGCGGCCATCTTTCGAATCCGTTCCCTATGTGCCGGATCGACCCGCTCCTGGTCGACGAAGCCCAGATGGAATGCCAGATCGGCCAGCCGATGCCCCAGAAGCCGGCAGAACAGGGGACCCACGACGGGGACACAGAACACCACGAGGTGAAGGCTTCCCGAGACGTAGAGCTTTCCGTAGGTCGTGTTCATCAGGACCATGGCTCGCATGGGACCCAGAGAGCGCTGGGCGTAGTCCATCACCACATAGCCCCCGATGTCGTGGCCCAGGAAGACGGGGTTCTTCAACTCCATGACCCTGACCATCTCGGCCAGATCGTCGGCCATCCTGCCCAGGGTCGCAGCTTCCCGGCCACCAGCGATGGACCGGCCGAAGCCTCGAAGATCGGGCAGGACTAGCCGGTTGCTCGACGCCAGCCCCGCTTCTATGGGGTGGAAGCTCGAGGAGTCCTCCGGGATGCCGTGGACAGCCACCAGATCGGGCCCCCTTCCACCGAGGTCGCGGACGTGAAGCTGGCAACCGTCGGAGAGAGTCAGGGTCAGGGTCTTCATGGGAGGAGTCTAACCCGCAGGTGATCCGGGCGCAGCCGTCATTCGTGACTTGCCTCGATGGGGAGTTCCAGAGCGTCGAGCTGGCCCCCGGGCCGGGGTGCATGTCACCCAGGGGGTCCCCTCCTCCGTTCGCCCCACTATGGATGCCCGCATCCAGGACGACTGAATGGCCGAGTTTTCCCGATCCGTTCGTCCTGAGCCTGTCGAAGCAT
>JAJFLN010000263.1 GCA_021772705.1 Candidatus Cloacimonadota bacterium
GGCGACCCAGTCCCCGACCCGGCAGCGTTCTCGAGAAGGCTAACGGCGTTTATGCGACGGGGACTCCAAACTGCCTAACAGAATCACGATCAGGTTATGCCGTAAACCTCAGCTCTGTCTGCTCAAACACGCTAATCACTCGCCCAAGGTCTGGGTCAAGGATTCTGTCATATGCAGCTTGCGCCATGCTCATAGCGTTATCGAAGATTTCCCGGTCCGGCCGATACTTCAAATAAGCAACACCGGACTCTAGGAAAATCCGGTAAAGGTTCTTGTCGTCAGGAAATCGGGAGATTCCCGCTTCCGCCAGTCCCGCAGCCTCACGTATCATCGCTGCACGGTCCTCATCCATGAGGCCAGGCACATTTGTTGCACGTTCTAACAGCAATTGGACCTTATATCTCTGAACAGGGCCATCGAGATAAAGTTCATTCTCGAACAGTCTGATTTCAGACCCTGCATTATCGTACTCTCCAAGAGAAATGAGGTTTGTTATTAAACGATGCCGCGGAACTCGCAGCCGCGGCGCCAATGAGATCATTTTCCTGAGCAGGATATTCCGCTTACGTTTGTCATGAATACGAAACAAACCGTTATCCGGACTGCAAATGTCGTTTATGGAGGCCGCTTCGATATCATACGAAGGATTAAGTTTGTCTATCGTCGACTCCAAAAAAGAGAAGTATTCATTTTCACCAGAAATTTTCCGACGAGAAATAATGCCTGCAATAACACTGTGTCGAATCCTCCAGCCGTAGATGCCTTCTCTTTCGTTTATCGTCCACTCTTCAATTATCCCCTCCAGGTCTTGCAGATAGCCCGATACTTGCATCGCTTCAATGCCCGTTGACCGCAAGACTAATTGGCGATGAACCCTAACTCCCGCCGCCTCCATTCCCGCGATACGCTTATAGACCTCCTGATAGTCGGGAATAAGTTCCGCATACTCTCGCAAAATGATCTCATCAAACGCTTCAGATGCGAAAATATTCCTCATGCAAACGAACATATCTGATCGACATCTCTCAGAGAGCCTCCTCTTACGTTCAAGACGATTAAATCCCAAGAAATTTCTCTCAACAAGAGAGGAAATGTCCGGTTTAGAATCCAGTATATCCAGAAGTGAATTCAGCTCCCGGGACGAAAGCGTGGTGAGGTCGTACAATTGACCGTTAGAAAATATCGCGGGCGATTTCAATCGCGGATTCCAGTTCGGTTTACTGGACACCAAGATCACCTTTAATGCTGGTACATCTGATCTGCAGATTGCGTCCAAGAGAGCATTTACTTCTTGCAGGTTTTCATGTGCGTCATCGATCAGAAGGACCCCGGTTTCCGTCCGTTTGCGAAGTTCATCATCGATCAACCCCCAAGATGCCGCCCGCAGGGGCAGGTCCGTAACGTGTTCCCAACATCCAATTCCGCGGTCAACGAGTCTTACCAGGGCCTTTCGAACTCCAGTGGTCTTACCCGAGCCTGCCGATCCGAGCACGTAAGCGATCCTTGGCTTACTGGCATCTGAAAGTTGTGTTTCTATTCGCTCCGCAAAATCGCGTTCAAACGTCCAGCCACGCCTGATGTCCGCATAACTAGCTGCACCTCCATTGAACATACGGGAAAGGTCTCCGACTAGCGTAGCAGTATCAACAGAGACTACACGCGTACTTGGGCGCACATCTCGTGCGATGTCTAATGGATCATCAGAAATTCCGGGCAACAAAACGACAGGATGGATTTGCTTCGACATCTCAGAAAAAAATTCATCTATTCCGCCAAAGCAAACGTCGAGCCCACGTGCTTCGTGTACAAGCGCTTGGTTCTCATCGCCCTCATATGACAATATCGTAATTTTTCCAGGCGCTCCCTTATTACGCTTTATTCGAACGGCACGGTCGACGATGGAGCGCAAATCTGGATCTGCTAGGGACTGACCAATAATAATTGCATCACTCGAATACAGCTGTTCCGTGAACTTTGCATACAAGACTTCGCGGTATTCATCCGCAGAATCATAGTCTGAAACGGAAACGACCATTCTTTGTTGATGACCGAGGCTTTCATCTTGATTAACTGTACCATGGAGTTTGTATAACGTTGCGCTCTCTGGATTATTATGCTTGCCGAAATCAAAATTAGACGAAATAACGCTTATAGATTTCTTCCGCTTCTTATATGATTGTTCGATGAGATTATCGTAGTTCGTCGTATAAATACCCGGCCAATCGAAGTCAGGAAGATTCAGAAGTCCTCCAGTAGGTTGAATAGTGGAGAGCAATGAAGATATTGACTCTACTAGAGGGCGCCTACCGACTTTAGCTTCAATCACGGTTGACAAGTCTGGGAGAGTGAGGGAGCGACCACCTTCGACCCCAAATATATCCGCAAGTTGGGCGGTCAGCGCTGGCGTCGATAGGGCACCAGATGGAATCGATGAACCCGAACCGAAGAGCAAAATCGTTTTCTGCGGGTCTGTTCGCCGTCCAAGAACCGTCATGTCTATTGGCATTTCTTCACCCCTGCAGTCTGCTGAAACGACTTGGTGGAGGCATATACACGAAGGGACAAAACGACGGGCGACGTTCGCTGTCCTCAACAACAGCTTCTAATTTAGGGTTGACCAGGTCGACGTCCTGAATCAATCCCCGCATGCGAGAATTCGGTGAGTACTTTCGCTTTAATTAGGTAGTCAACCAGATCCATGGTGCACACATCATCGCGACGCTCACCGTTATCTGCGCCATAAATTATTTTTTGAAACGGTCGGCGCGGCCTACATCAAGCCGAGATAGACGCCAACGATGTCCACAAACACCCACCACATCACCCACCATCAAACACCGGGCGCACGCCCCCGTCGGCAAATCGCTGCTTTAGAAAATCGACGAACACCCGCACCGTCGTCGCCACCAATTTGCGGCTCGGGTACACTGCCGACAGGGCCACCGCCGGTGTCCGGTAGCCCGGCAGCACCTGGCGCAGTTTCCCCGCCGCCACGTCACCGTCGATCCAGTCCGCCGGCAGCAAGGCGATGCCGAATCCGGCCAGCGCCCCGTGGCGCACCGCAAGCAGGTGGTTCACCGAAAGCCGCCCGCCCACGGCGACTTTGACCCGACCCTCCGCCTCCCGGTCACCGGCCCCCACCAATGTCCACGTCGCCTTGGCTGACCACGGCCCGAACAAGATGCAGTCGTGTTCCGCCAGCGCCGCCGCCGTTTCCGGCACCCCGCGCCGCGCCAGGTAGTCGGGACTCGCCACCAGCACCCGCTGGGTCTGACCCAACTTCTGCGCGATCAGCGTCGAGTCGCGCAGAGGCCCGGCGCGGATCGCCACGTCGAAGCCCTCCTCTACGAGGTCCACATATCGGTTCGCCAGATCCAACTCGA
>JAJFLN010000264.1 GCA_021772705.1 Candidatus Cloacimonadota bacterium
CCTTGATCTTCTTGGCCCTCGGGTCGTAGCTCTTGTAAACGCGGTGACCGAAGCCCATGAGGCGGCGGCCCTTGCCGCTCTTGACCTCCTCGATGAAGGCCGGGATGTTGTCCTTGTGGCCGATATCTTTGAGCATGTGCAGGACGGCCTCATTGGCGCCGCCGTGGAGGGGGCCGTAGAGGGCGGCCGCAGCGGCTGCCGTGGCGGAATAGGGATCGACACGGCTGGAGCCGACACCCCGCATGGCACTGGCGCTGCAGTTCTGTTCGTGATCGACGTGGAGAATGAAGAGGACGTCGAGTGCCCGCTCCAGAACCGGGTCGGGTTTGTGGGGAGCGTCGGTCATGCGGAAGAGCATGTTCAAGAAATTGCCGGCGAAGGAGAGCTGGTTGTCGGGGTAGATGTAGCGCAGCCCCAGACTGTGGCGGTAGGCGAAGGCAGCCAGGGTAATCATCTTGGCCACAAGACGAACCATGTGAATGTGGCGGCCGGCCTTGTCGTCAGCGGCATTCTTGGCGTCAGGATAGAAGGTGGACAGCGCAGCCACGGTGCTGATGAACATCCCCATCGGATGGGCGTCGTGATGGAAGCCATCGATGAACTTCTTGATGTTCTCGTGGATGAGCGTGTGAGAGTTGATCTCGTTGGTCCAGTCCGCGAGCTGGCTCTCCGTCGGCAGTTCGCCGTTCAGGACCAGATAGGCCGTCTCCAGGTAGGTGGAACGCTCGGCGAGCTGGGCGATGGGGTAGCCTCGGTACTCGAGGATGCCCTTGCCTCCGTCGATGAAGGTGACCTCGCTACGACAGGATGCGGTGTTGGTGAAGGCCGGGTCGTAGGACATCATGCCGAACTCGTCATCGGTGACCTTGATTTGTCGTAAGTCCATGGCCCGGATGTTGCCATCGGTGACTGGGATCTCGTAGACCTTCCCTGTCCGGTTGTCTGTGATGCTGAGAGTGTCGTTTGGCATGTGATCTCAATCCTCCCTGGCTGGGGCTCGAGGTTGTCCTGGCCAGGACAAGATAACATGAGTGAAGGGGGGGAAATCAAAGGGGAACCGCCTGTCCCGGGTTCCAACTGGATCTCCTATACTGAAGTCGTCCGTCGCACCCGGTACCGGCGCCCCTGATCGGGCCGCTGCATGGAGGCTACATGAAGCTCAAGACCGACAACCGAATACTTCTCATCGACGACAAGGTCGGTAACCGGGTTCCCTTTCGGATGGAGAAGATCAGCGAAGCCATCCTGAAAGCTGCCCGAAAGGTCGGCGGGTTCCAGGGCGACGTTCACGAGGGCATCAATGCGAGTCTCTTCAAGGGCAAGTCCGACGAGGATGCCGCCGAGTTCCTGACCAACGACGTCCTGGGACGGTTGAACTCGCACCCTCAGTATCTGACACCCAACACGCCGCCGCCGCTGGAGGAAATCCATCGCAACGTCATCAAGACCCTTCGGTTCTGGGGCCTCCGGACCGTTGCCGACGAGTACCAGTTCTACAGCGCCGGAAGGCTCTGGGTTCGCAGGGGCGCCCTGGATGAGGCCGACTTCTGTCAGGTTCCCTACCCCGCCGGGTTGGTGGAGACCGCCACGGAGTGGAACAGGAAGATGGGTACCGATACGATCGACGGGATTAATGACTGGGTTCAGAAGGGCCGAATGAAGGAGCTCGTGGATGCCTCCTGCGCCGAGTACGAGCGGCAACTCCAGGAAGCCGCGGAGCTGTTCCTGGAGCGAGACGGAATCCGCATCTTCATGGTCACGGGCCCCTCGTCATCGGGGAAGACCACCACCACCAACAAGGTAACCGACTTGATCCGGAAGAAGACAGGACAGGAGTTCGTCGTCTTCAGCGCCGACAACTACTTCTACAGCGTCGATCAACACCCGACGGATCAGCATGGCGACAGGGATTACGAGCGGGCCCGAGCCTACGAGATCCCTCTGATGAAACAGCACATTCAGGACCTGTTGAACGGCAAGATCGTGCAGACGCCTCTCTTCGATTTCAAGGAAGGGGCCCGGACAGGAACCCTGCCGCTGCAGTTGAAGGACAATCAGGTCCTGATCATCGACTGCCTCCACGGGCTCTATCCCTACATCAGCCAGGGGGTTCCCGATTCCCAGAAGTTCAAGGTCTTCCTGTTCAACGCCAACCGGGTCTTCGAACGGGAGCAGACACGGGGGAGTGCCGTGCCGTTCACGGTAGTCAACCTGCTCCGCCGCATACTGAGGGACACGAAGCACAGGAACAAGGACGTGAAAGGAATCATCGGACACTGGCACTATGTCCGGGACGGCGAAATGACCGACATGCTGCCCTTCCTGGGCACGGCCGACGCCTTCGTGAACGGCGGTCTGGCCTTCGATCTTCCTGTCTTGAAATATCACCTCGACGCCCAGTTCCCCAGGCCGGAACAGCTGCCGGCCGGAGCCAGTCTCGACGCCTACCTGCGCACGATGGAGGCCAGGAGGATACTGGACTCCCTGACTTCCCTGAAGGAAGATCCGGACCCCCTCATCCCCGGCGACTGCCACATCCGGGAGTTCATCGGTGGGCTAGAGCTGGAGATTCAGCACCAGTAGTTGGGCTACGGGTTGCCCCCCGGTCTTTCCCGAGGTCCGAGGCCCGAAGTCCGAGGCCCGAGGCCGGTAGTCCGAGGCTGGAGGCTGGCGGGTGCATGTCCCGTAGGGGGTCCCCTGGCCTATTCCGGATCCGTTCGCCCCACTATGGATGCCCGCATCCAGGACGACTGAATGGCCGAGTTTTCCCGATCCGTTCGTCCTGAGCCTGTCGAAGGATGAATGGAGCGGG
>JAJFLN010000265.1 GCA_021772705.1 Candidatus Cloacimonadota bacterium
CCCGCTCCATTCATCCCCTTCGGCGTAGCTCAGGACATGCTTCGACAGGCTCAGACGATATGGCCGCCCGCTCCATTCATCCTTCGACAGGCTCAGGACGAACGGATCGGGAAAACTCGGCCATTCAGTCGTCCTGGATGCCCGCATCCATAGTGGGGCGAACGGATCCGGAATAGGCCAGGGGACCCCCTACGGGACATGCCCCCATTCCCTGAGGACCGAATTGCATGCCGTCGTCCGCGGATGCTACGATGGGCCGGCCGATGTCATCGGTGAATTGAAGTGTCTCGAGCGGCAGTAGCTCAGCTGGTAGAGCTCTAGCCTTCCAAGCTAGACGTCGCGAGTTCGAATCTCGTCTGCCGCTCCACCCGACTTCCCCTTGGAGAACGACTAATGAATCAGAGCGGCGAGAGCGAGTGACTGCCACCAGGCGTTCGCCGGGACACGAGAGCGGTCACCCGGACATCAGCAAGGTCGTCCTCACTCCGTCGCAGCTTCAGGCCAAGTGCAAAAAGCTGGGGGCGCGGATCACGAAGGAAAACCAGGGGAGAGAGTTGATCCTCGTGGTGGTTCTCAAGGGCGCGTTCATGTTTTGCAGCGACCTGGTGCGGCATGTCGATCTGCCCGTCCAGATCGACTTTCTGGCCGTCTCCAGCTACGGTGATTCCACCCGGTCCTCCGGTACGGTGCGGATTGTGAAGGATCTGCAGAAGGATGTTCTGGGAGCTGACGTCCTCCTTGTGGAGGACATCGTCGACACGGGACTGACCCTGGCCTACCTCCGGACCATGCTGCTCGATCGCCGGCCCAGATCCTTGACCACCTGCGCGCTTCTGAGCAAGAGTGTCTGCCGGGAGGTCGAGGTGCCGGTCGAGTACATTGGATTCGATGTTCCCGATGAGTTCCTGGTGGGCTATGGGCTCGACTACGGGCAGCGATATCGGAATCTCCCGTTCATCGGCGTGCTGCGTCCCGAGATGTACCGGGATGAGCCGCAGGGCTGATTCTTCGGCGGCGACGGGAGAGCTCTGGCAATGACGACCGAGATCCTGGCCAATGTAGGGCCGGCCCTGATCCGGGTCGCCGTGCTGGAGGAAGGCAAGCTCGTCGAGCTCTTCATCGAGCGGGTCGGTCACGAGAGCCTGGTGGGAAACATCTACAAGGGCCGGGTCAATAACATCGTGACCGGGATGCAGGCCGCCTTCGTCGATATCGGGATCGGTCAGGACGTCTTCCTTCCCATGGAGGATGTCTACGCCTCGGAGTCGACGCTGAATGCGGCAGGCGAGCCACCGCAGGAGGAAGGTTCACCCCTTCGCCCTCGCATCGCGGACGTGCTGACCGTAGGTCAGGAGATCCTGGTTCAGATCGCCAAGGAAGCAGTGGGAGCCAAGGGACCGCGGGCCACGTCACAGCTCACCCTTCCTGGCCGGTTCCTGGTGTTCATGCCCCACTCGGAGCATCTGGGGATCTCGAGGCGAATCGAGGATCAGGCAGAACGGGATCGGCTCATGGAAGTTCTGGAGGGACTCCGGCCTCCCGGCACGGGCCTGATCATTCGAACGGAGGCACAGGGCAAGACGGAGGCCGAGTTTGCCGAGGATCTGCAGTTCCTGCAGGGACTGTGGGAGACGATCCTGCAGCGGGAGTCGCGCTGCTCAGTCCTCTCATTGCTCTACAAGGAGTCAGACCTGCTCCAGCAGGCGGCCAGGGATCTCTTCGGTGAGGGAGTGAGCCAGTTCCTCATCGATTCCCGTTCCGAGTGCGAGAGACTTCTCGAGGCCTGCGACTTCCTGTCGCCGGAGTTGAAGGGCCGGATTCGCCCCTACTCCGACGAGGTGTCCCTCTTCACTCGATACAACTTGGAGGCCGAGATCGACCGGACTCTGGGCAGGAAAGTCTGGCTCAAGTCCGGCGGTCACCTGAGCATCGAACAGACCGAGGCGCTCTGCACCATCGATGTCAACTCCGGGCGATTCACCTCCGGTGCCGATCTGGAGGAGACGGTCTACAAGACCAACCTGGAGGCCTGCGATCAGATCGCCCGGCAGGTCCGGATCCGGAACCTGGCAGGCATCATCATCGTCGACCTGATCGACATGATCGTCGAGGAGCACAAGCAGGAGGTGATGAGCCGGTTCAAGAAGGCTTTCGCCCGGGATCGGGTCAAGACCAACATCCTGGAGCTGACGCAGCTAGGATTGGTCCAGATGACCCGGCAGCGCAATCGAGCCACCCTGGCGAACCGTCTCAAGGACGAGTGTCCCTACTGCGGCGGCGACGGGCGGGTCCTGAGACCCGAAGTGGTGGCTGCACGGCTGTACCGGGAGATCCTGGATCGGAGTGAGCGGGCCAAAGGCGCCTTGCTCCTGGTCTCCGCCAGCCCCGATGTGGCCCGGCTGCTGCTCGAGACCCGGGAAGCGAGCCTGAAGGAGCTGGAGGCCAGACAGGGCAAGCGCATCTTCGTCCGGGCCGAGGAAGACATGCACCGGGAACGCTACCGGATCGAAGAGGCCCCGGGCTAATAGGCTGATCCGGGATTCGGGTCCAGTCGTGTCTCCCCGGATTCCAAGCGCCTCCGTGACAAGTCCACCCCCCTGGGTGACATGCACCCTCGAGGTCGGGGTGCATGTCACCCAGGG
>JAJFLN010000266.1 GCA_021772705.1 Candidatus Cloacimonadota bacterium
ATGGCCCGGCCTTCCTTGTGGCTTCCCCAGCCGGGTACCTGGTTGTCGTGAGTGCTGTGACCGTACTCGTGCATGATGAGGTCGGAATCTTCCGCGTCGTCGACGCCGCCGTCACCGAAGGTGAGCTGCTTGGTTGCCGGACTGTACCAGGAGTTGTCCTGAGTCGTGCCGTGGGCGTCCACTAGCTGGGTCCGGTTGTTGGCGTTGTTGAACCCGATGCTCTGGATGTAGCGCTGGGCCCGATCGATGTGGAAGTAGATCATGACCCGCTCGAAGGCCTTCTGCTTGCGGTTGAAGAAGAAGTTGCCGTCGCTGGAGTCGTTGCCCGACGCACCAGCCGTGACGTCCACGTACTGGCCCTTGAGCTTCTTGTCCGTACTCAGGCCCAGGAGGTCCACGTCGACGTAGGCGCCGGACAGGCCCGCGTAGTCAGCATCGTTCTGGTCCCGGATCGTGTTGTCCTTGAGAGTCACCACGGGATTGGGATTGAAGATGCGGCCTCGGGCGTGCATCAGGAGGTTTCGAATCGACCGGACATCGCCGGTGGAGGCGTCAACGAGGACCTCGAAGTCACCCAGAGGCTCCATGGAAGGCAGGACCACTTCCCAGGACAGGACCGGGGCATCGCTGGATGCGTCGATCACCGTTCGGGCAATCGGGTCGCTCCGCAGGACTCCGGTGACCTTCGCCTCAACCCGGGCTACCTCGAGTGCCTCTTCCCGGGACAGGGTGCCCTGGAGCGAGGTCAGGCCGAGGGCCAACGGGGCGTAGCTGCTGTTGACGACCTGGACACGAAGGTCCTTGTCCAAGTGGACGCTCACATCGCCGCCGCGGACCGGGACGCCTTGATGGTGCTGAACCATCCGGACGTGGTGGCCTCCCAGGCTCTCCTGGGTCAGGACGGTCTTCAGATCCCGTCCGCCGGTGGACATGGCGAACACGTCGCCGTGAGCGGCCAGGAAGTTCTGCGCCGCCTCCTCGGGAGTCTGGCCCATGGGCTGCGTCGCGGCTCCGAAGATCCGGGCCGGAGTGCCTCTTCGCGCGTCCCATCGGACGCTCCAGGTACCGCTCGACACGGATTCCAGGGTCTTCAATGCCGACAGGGACTCCGCCAGCCGCACCGACGGCTTGCTGACCGAAACGGTCTCCGTTCCGGGGGAAGTCGGGGAAGTCACGGATGCCGGATTCAGCGCCAGAAGTGGACTGGTCAGGGCGGCCATGAACAGCCAGGCCAGGACTCTCGAAGTTCGCGTCATTGCAGATCCTCCTAAAATAGATTGATGGACTGTGAATTCGAAAAGCGGCCTATTTTACCAGAGCTGAGGCCGAATGTGGACTCTCAATCGAGTCCATTCCTCAGACCTCTCTCGGGCCCCGCTGTGTTAGATTCAGAGAATCATGAATATTCTCTCACCTGTCCTGCTTGGTGTCGTCACGGGAGTCCTGAGTGGATTCTTCGGAGTCGGGGGCGGCGTGCTCCTCGTACCTGCCCTGGTCTACTTCTACGAGATGACCCAGCATCAGGCTCAGGGGACCAGCCTGGCGGTCCTGTTGCTCCCCATCGGACTGCCCGGCGTGGTTGCCTACTGGCGGGCGGGCAATGTGAACGTCTCGGTCGCCATGTACGTCGTGATTGGCTTCCTGGTCGGCATCCTCGCCTCTTCCAGCGTGGCAAACCAGATCCCGGCTGACACGCTCCGCCGTGGCTTCGGTATCCTCCTGTTCCTCGTCTCCCTGAAGATGGTCTTCTTCACTTCCTGATGGCAGAACCAGATCCCTTGAATAGCTTGCTCCAGCGGTGGTCCATGCCCAGGAAGTCGACACTGGTGATGTGTCTCATCGCCGGTATCCCGGCGATCATTGCCTGGCGGTATCCCGGCGTTCTGGCTCCATTTCTGCTCGCCGTGGTGCTGGCCTATCTGCTGAACCCGGTGGTTCGCGCCATCGACAGCATGCTCCGCCTGATTCCTAGGAAGCTGGCCCGCTGGATGGGCGTCGACCCTGACGCGACCCGGGCCGTGGCGGTGTCCATCTTCTTCACCTGGCTCGTGGCTGTCCTCGCCCTCTTCGGCTTTCCGTTGGTGGTGGCCCTGATAGGGAATCTCTTCTCGCTTGCCGAGAGCTTCTCCGCCAGCTCTCCCAGGGAGTATCAGGAGATGATCCTCCGGGTCATGGGAGAGTACAAGGCTCGGCTCGCTGCTATTCCCGGCTTGCCCGGAGAGATCGAGAAGTTCACCAAAGAGCCCGAGCAGATCGGGATGATCGCCAACTCCCTCAACTACGTGGCCACCTTCGCCGCCAGGCAGGCCAGGAACATGGCCTCCATCCTGCTCAGCCTCTTCTCCGCCGGAGCCAGTCTGGCCATCGTGCCGCTGCTGCTCTTCTATTCCATGGCCGATTGGGACCGCCTTGCCAGGGCGATTCACGACCTGGTCCCCCGAGATTATCACCCCTGGTACGAGGAATTCAGCGACCGGGTGGAGAGGACCTTTGGCGGCTATCTGCGGGCGCAGATCATGATCTGCCTGATCTTCGGCACCGCCGTGACCATCGGCTTTCAGCTCATCGGCATCCCCTATGCCCTGCTCCTGGGCATCTTGGCAGGGGCTGCCAACTTTGTGCCCTATCTGGGGGTCATCGTTAGCATCATACCGTCGGTGGCCATCGTCTTCCTCACCTGGGGTTTCACGACCTATGCCCTCTGGATACTGGCGGCTCTGCTGATCTTGCTGCTGATCCTCCAGTTCGTCGACGGGTTCATCCTGCAGCCCAAGATCATGGCCGGAAACGTGGGCCTCCATCCCCTGGCCATTCTCTTCGCCTTGGCCATGGGACAGGAACTGGGGGGCATCTACGGCCTCCTCCTGGCGGTTCCGGCAGCAGCCCTTCTCAAGGTGCTCTCCGTCGACGTGCAACGCCTGCTCTACGATCCGGAGTCCGGGACCCCCGCTCCGTCGGAGTGAGCCCCCGTACAATCCTCAGATCCTCAGGTCTTCAGACCCTGGAGATCCCTGCGCTCCCGATGCCGCTCCTGGGCCAGCTGGATCAGCCTATCCATCAACACGGCGTGGGGCAGCCCCGAGATTTCCCAGAGTGTGGCGAAGACTGACGTGGACGTGAAACCAGGGATGGTGTTCAGTTCGTTCACCAGCAGCCGATCCGTACCCCGTTCCAGGAACAGGTCGATCCGGGCCATTCCCTCCACTTCCAGGGCCCGATAGGCTTCACGGGCCAGTGAGCGGATCTTCTCCGTCGTGGCCTCGTCCAAGTTAGCCGGCGCCAGGAGCTTCATCTTCCCCGGGGTGTACTTCGTCGTGTAGTCGTAGTACTCGCTCTCATAGCAGATCTCGCCGGGGAGGGAGATCTCCGGCTCACTGTTGCCGATGGCGCCGCACTCGATCTCACGGCAGTCGATGGCCTGCTCCAGTATCACCCGGGTGTCGAAGGCCAGGGCGGATCCGATGGCCTCTTCCAGCTCCTCCCGGGCTCCGACCCGGGACATGCCCACGCTGGAGCCACCGTTGGCAGGCTTCACGAAACAGGGAAAGCCGAGCTTCAATGCCGTCTCTGACAGGGCTCGCTCCATCCCCTCCGGGCTGGCCAGATCCGAGGCCCGATACCCCAGCCAGGGGCCCACCGGGATGCCGCTGGCGCCGAGGATCTTCTTCATGACGATCTTGTCCATGTTGATCGCCGAGGACAGGACACCGGCGCCGACGTAGGGTACGCCGGCCATCTCCAGCATTCCCTGGAGCGTGCCGTCTTCTCCGTAGGTGCCATGGACCAGGGGAATGGCCACGTCGATGGAGTCACTCACCAGGTCGGACATCACGCCGCTGCCGGCTGTGGAGGCCAGGCTCGCAATTGATGGCTTCGGTCCGTTCGGTGCTTCCAGGGCACCCCTGGCCTCGACGACCTGGGCGAATTCACCGAGTTGCCTCGAAGAGATTCCCGTCTCGAGAAACCGGGCTGGATCGGCGGCCACGTGCCACCGGCCCTCCCGGCTGATTCCGATCGGGAGGACATCGTACTTGTCCCGGTCCAGAGAGCTGACCAGAGACGCAGCGGAACTGACGGAGACGAGATGCTCCCCTGTTCTGCCGCCGTAGATGACGCCGATGCGGATCTTGCGACTCAACGGATGCCCCGGCGGTTGGCGGCTTCCGTGGCCGGCTGAAGCTCCCGGAATGGGGGCCAGCGGAAAGCACCCTGGGCCAGGTCGACGGCCTCGAAGTGATAGGACTCCAGGTCGCCGGTCAAGACGGCCTCGTACTCCGGGACCGCCCGCTCTTCGTCGTCGCCATCGGACTCGTCCGGCGCTCGGGACACAGTGGTCAAGGCCGTGCGGTGGACTGCGCCGTCGGTGGTGGTGGACACGGCCGAAAGACTGACCAGCTCCAGGTTGTCGTGAATCTCCATGTTGGCCTGGGCCGTGACCTTCAGCCCATTCTCAGAGGGTGCTGCTTCGTGGACCAGCTTTGGGAATGGGTCCTCGCTGTTGCGAATCAGGTAGAGGCAAACCTCCACGTTCTTCGCCGTGATCTCCGGGATCTGAGATTCGTCGGGCACGAAGGTCCGGGCCAGTTCGATGGTGAAGGACAGAGCGCCGGTGCCGCCGTAGAGGAAGTCGTCGTAGTCGCCGCTGGAGGGGTAGAGGTCCGAGCTCTTCTTCGAGGTGTACCCGTTGATCTCCGCCAGCTTGGCGCCGAATGTACGGAACACGTCCTCCCGGGCCCGGGCGATCCGATCCCGGGAATAGCTCCAGGGCCACAGGACCAGCTGTCCGTAACTGTGGAAGCTAATATCGGCCCTGAACTTCTCTCGCTGGGCCAGGTCACGAATGGCGGCCGTCTCGGGCTCCGAGAACCCGCTCTCGCCTCGGTAGGTGTCGCTGCGGGGATAGGTGCTGGCGCCTAGACCGCCCCACTCGTACCCGTAGTTGCGGTTCGGATCGACGCCGAAGGAGCCCTTGTCGTGAGCTCGCCTGTTCTTGCGCCACATCTTGTATTCCGACTGGCTGTAGACGAAGCCGTCGGGATTGACCACGGGAACGATCCAGACCACCCGGCTCTCGACCAGCTCTCGCAGGTTGCCACCCTCGCCGCCGTCCTCCACCAGCCGGTGGGCCAGGGCCATGGGAACCTCGACGGAGATCCATTCCCGGGCGTGATGGACGCCACAGATCAGGAAGCGGGGCAAGCCCTCCGCCGCGGCGCCCTGGGGACCGACCACGAGGGCCTGGATGTCTCTTCCCTCGAAGGTCTTGCCGATGGTCTCGATCCGGCACAGGTCAGGCATCGACGCCGCCAGGGTGGCCATCTCTGACCGGACCTCGTCCAGAGTATGATAGGCGCCCGCATCTTCCAGATCCTTGAAGGGCTCCAGCAAGGTGTCAATCTCCTCCACCAGGGTCTCCTGGCTGGCGAAGAGGCCGATGGCGGCCTGCAACTCAAGGGCCTGCTCGGAGGCGAGAGTCTCCTCCGGAGGCAACACGGCTTCGACCCAACCGTCGCCGTGATTGACCACATCGGCACCCACCCGGGCCAGCTCTTCCACGGCTGCCGCATCCAGGTAATGGAGACGGACTAGACGACCCGAACCGGCGGCCTGAACCTGGCCTGCCAGAAGAGCGGGGATGAGCAGTAACAGAATGAGGGTTCGGCTCTGGGTCATTGGGAATCTCCTCGTTGCTCCGTCCGCCCCTGTGGAATCGGCAGACTGACAGGAGGACGATTATACCAGCTGAAGGTGGAGTCAGGCTTCAGTTGAATACTCGAGTTGAGTTTTCAGGTTGAAACCAGCTCTCTGGACCCCCGGGCGACCCGGAAGGCTGGAACCAGTGGAGCAACCTTGAGGGAGATAAGGGGACACACGACTGGACCCGAACTCGCCAGGCGAACCTGCTGGGTCGGGTGATCTCTCGGAGTTCGGGTCCAGTCGTGTGTCCCCTTATCTCGACAGCGAACGGGGGGAGAGCTCCAGCTTCAGAGAGTTTCCCCATCCCCCCTCGAAGGTCTCCGAACTGGGACGGAAACGGCCCTATTTTCCCGGGACTTGTCGCGGCTGACGCCTGGCCACGGTCCTGCCGATGCATGATTCAGAGAAACGATCGGGCAGTCGACCCGGCGAAGAAGATGGAGGAGAGTTATGGCGCACCAGATCACGATGTTCACCAGTTCCGTCAGTTGTACCCGCTGCAACAAGGTCGACCTGTCACATGGACTGAAGAAGCGAAGTACTTCCTGGTACTGCAAGTCCTGCTTCGAGATGATCCAGACCTCTCCCTGAGGGGCGCCCGGGGGCCGGAGAGAGCCCCTTCGACCCGTCCGGACAGGCCGCGGGAAGAGTGGGCTGTCTTCGGCTTCCATGTTATAGAAGACTCAGGTTCCCCCCCCACCACCAGTCGTGGGGGACCCGGGTTAAGATGGCGCCGATTCTAGAACTGGATAAGCTCAGCAAGCGCTACGGAGCTAGGGAGGTTCTTCGGGACCTGACACTCTCCGTCGAGGCCGGAACGATCCTGGGCTACTTCGGCCTCAACGGAGCCGGAAAGTCCACGACGAACCGGATACTCCTCGGCTTTGCCCGGCCGAGCAGCGGCAGCTGCCACATTCTCGGGCAGCCCGCCGGCAGCGCCGCCGCCCTCTCCCGGCTCGGTTATCTGGCCGAGAATCCCTACTTTCACACCTACCTCTCCGGCGAGGAGGTGGTGGACTATGCCGCCAGGCTCTCGGGAGTTGGTGCCGGCGACCGTCGCCAGAGAGTCCACTCTGTCCTCGAGCGGGTCCGGCTGCCCGTCGAGGCCTGGTCACGGCGAGTCAAGGACTACTCCAGAGGAATGGGGCAGCGAATCGGGATCGCCCAGGCCCTGGTGCACGATCCCGACTTCCTCCTCCTGGACGAGCCTTTCAGCGGCCTGGACCCCCTGGGCCGGGCCATGTTGAAGGACATCCTGAGGGACTTCCGAGCTGGTGGCGGAACCGTCTTCTTCAGCTCCCATCAGCTCCTCGACGCCCAGGAGATCTGTGACCACGTGGCCGTCCTCCACGGAGGCAAGCTCATCCTGAAGGAGTCCCTGGAGCAGTTGGAAACCCGGCATCCCGGCAAGACCCTGGAGCGTATCTTCCTCGATCTCATCGAACCAGAATCGAATCCGGATTCGAAAGTGGAGGTGGTTCCTTCTGGAACGGCTTGATCGAGTCGGGACGGTGATTCGATTCACCGTCCTGAAGGCTCTGCGGGAGAAGGTCTACCTCCTGTTCCTGCTGATCACTCTGGTGGTTATTGCCGCCGCAGGGTCGGTTTCGTTCTATCAAACCGGA
The DNA here is from genome assembly GCA_021772705.1 of Candidatus Cloacimonadota bacterium. GTDB lineage: Bacteria > Muiribacteriota > UBA6191 > JACPRK01 > JACPRK01 > OFTM100. The sequence continues at coordinate 7,323 of JAJFLN010000266.1, forward strand.
GTTCAGATCAAGTTTGTCAAGGACGTGGCCCTGCTGACGGTCTCCCTCTTCGGCTTCCTGCTCACCCTGTTCGTCTGCGCCGAGCTTCTGCCCCAGGAGCTGGAGACTGGCGGTCTTCAATTCCTCGTTAGCCGGCCCCTGAGCCGGCCGGAGCTGGTGGTGGCCAAGTACCTCGCCTTTCTTACCTTGCTGGTCCTCAATGTGGGCCCCCTGATCCTGGAGGTCCTGAGTCTGATCGCCCTGTACTCCGGGAAGCCGGATTGGAACGCCTTCCGAGGGTGCCTGCTCATTCTCTTCGAGCTGTCCGTGTTCGGCGTCATGGTCCTGTTCCTGTCGACATTCTTGACTCGGGTGATCACCCTCTTCGGAGCCCTGTTCCTCTACGCCGCCTCGAATCTCTCCCAGTGGTTCACCGACACCTTCATCGCCTCGTCTCCAATGCCTCTTCAAGTGGCGGTCCGGATCGTGATGGCCGTTCTCCCCGACCTCTCCCACTTCGACAGCCGTTATGTGGTGGTCCATCAGTACGACATACCTCCCCTGTTCGTGCTCTTGCTGGCCCTGCATGCCGCCTTGTACGTCACGGCATTCTTGGCCGCCTCGTCCTGGATACTGGAGGCGAGAGAGCTGTGAGGGCTTCCGGCCATGCCGGGCTGAGGGCGCTGCTGCTGGCCCTGCTGATCGGCGCCGGCCTTGCCACGGACTGGGGACTGGACCGGTTCGACGCCGGCGACAGGGCGGCGCAGCAAGCCTCCGGCAGCAGCCTCCGCACGTTTCTGGCGAGCCTGTCCTACGAGATCCGGGGGCTCTGTTCCCGCCTGCTCTACCTGAAGATCGACCGCTACGTTCACGAGGGCGAGAAGATCGATTTCGGTGACGGTGCCGTGGGATTCACCATGATCGAGAACAGGGAGATCGTTCCCCTCTACGGTCTCATCACCTATCTGGACCCACACTTCATCGAGGCATTCAGCCTCGGCGGGAACCATCTGATCCACGGGCTCGGAAAGCCGGAGGAGGGCCGGCGGCTGTTGAGGTTTGGTATTGACCAAAACCGGGACAACTCACTGGCGGCGGAGTTGATGGGCCAGCTGGGAGTCCATCTGGCCCGGGACCTGAACCGAACGGAAGAGGCGATCCCTCTGTTCGAGGAGGCCCTAGCCCTGCGTCGCCGGCCCGATGCAGCGTCTCTGCCACAGGGGTTCGTCTTCACCGCGGACCAGCTCGTGGGAATCCTGGCTGTCAGCTGCTGGCGAGTAGGCCGCCTCGATCAGGCCCGGGCGTGGCTTGCCCAGCCGAACCATCTTCCCCTGGACCACCCCGTCTGGCGAGCCTCCGGCGTTCCGCCGGCTGTTCACCAGGAGTCTCCCGGAGCCAGCGGCGAACACGATGAAAACCACCACCCGGGCGAAGAGGGAGGCCACAGCCCGATGGACCACACCGGGGAAGGAGCCGGTACCGAAGAGGCCGCCTTCGACCCCAGGTGGTGGCGTCGAGGGGACCGTCGCAGCGCCCTGCACCGCCGGACGGCAATTGCCAGCATGATGGCAATCGTGCTGATCTGCTGGCCTCTCGCCCTCGCCGCTTCACGCCGGAAGCGGGAGGAGTGACGGTTCTTTGAGACTCGTTGTCGCCACCGCCCTTCGTTATACGGGCTGGACTTTGCTGGTCGTCGTTCCCTGGTTCCTGCTGCTCTTCTCCGAGGGTCCCGTGAAGGGCCGCCCTCCAGTAGGGGACACCCTTTTCAGTTACTTTCTGGCCTTCGTGCTGGTCGTGGGAGTGCTCCTGTCATTGATCCTGCGCCATCTGATTCAGCGAAGCCGGCGGGAGTTGAACCCGGCCAAGATCCACGCGTTCATGGAAGAGATGCTCCGGAAGGAACCGACGCCCGAGCGATTTCACGAGGCCGGCGTCTTCTGTTGCGAGGCTGGGGAGTGGGAACGGGCCATCGCGTACCTCGGCAGGGTTCCTTCCACGAGCGAGGACCTCTATCGATCCGCCAGATACCACCTGCTGATCGCCTATCTGGAGAGCTTTCAGACCGAGGATGCAGCCCGCCTGCAGGCCGAAATGCCACAGCACGAGTTGACCTCCGACGAGCGATACAATCTGGCTCTGGCTTACAAGAAGCAGAACTTCCTGGGCCGGGCGAAGGAACAGTTTCTGAACCTGTTTCTCACGGATATCGGATTCCGCGACGTGGGGAAGCAACTCGAGGAGATCGACGATCTGGAGAGGATGCGCCGTGCCTTGGCCCCGGAGCATCGCTTCCTGGTGGGGGCCGTCTCGGAGCGCTACTCCCAGCTGCGGGTATCTGATGATCAGGAGGGCCACGTGGAGTGCGTGGCTCACGATCGGGACGTGGGCCGCCTCGTGGTGCTCCGAGTGCTGAAGCCCGACAGGGCATCGGAGGCTGGGATCGAGGGGTTTCTTAGGGAAGCCCGTGCCCTGGCCGCCTTCGACCACCCCCACATATTGAAAGTCTACGACATCCGGAAAGAGCGGTTGCCCTACTTCAGTCTCGAGCCTTTCGAGGGCCAACCGTCAAGCGAATTGCCCAGAATGTCCCTTGCGACCAGGCTCCAGGCGATGAAACAGATGGCCGAGCTGGCCGAGTATCTAGGTGGCTTCGATCCCGAAGACCTGCTCGTCGGCAATCGTGGAGAGGTCCGGCTTGCCGCCATCGGACCTGCACCGCGGACCGTTCCGGCTGCGTTCTTCCTTCAGGTGCTCCGAGATGTGGGCGAACCGGGGGCCATGATCGAGCATTCTGTCCAGGAGGTCCGGTCCTTACTGGACTCCAGCGCCTCCATGCCAGAAGTCCTCAGGGCTCTCGAGGCTGCGGAGGCGGCTCTGCGCCTCGATGCCGAACAGCGGCAGAGTGAGGAGATGATCCTGGCGTTGAAGTGGCTGGAGTGGATTCACAGACAGTGGATTCATGGCTTGAAGAGCAAGTTCGCCATCATCCGCCGGTTCCCTGATGACTGGGACCGGGCCCGGACTCTGTTCGGCAGGGAAGAGAACCTGGAGGAGGTCTCCAGGATGCTCGGGGGCCTGGCCGAGGAGCTGGAACACCGGGCTGATGCGGTCCTGGTGGCCCGGCCAGAGCTGACGTCCACCATGCGAACCCTGGAAGCCCTGAACACGGCGGTGATCATCGGCCGGATCGAGGGATTCCGCGACCTGTCTACCGACGAGGCCGGAGAGCTCTTGACCGAGCTCTCAGAACGGTTCGTCACCCTGTCCCGAGGCATTGCCCGGTTGCTGGAGACCTTCGAGATCGAGCTGGGGCAGCTCGTGGGCAGCATCGTCAGAGGCTCGGTCTATGCCGGCTCCATCCGATTCGATCTCCAGGAGGAGACAGGGTGGTCGATCCGTCTCGCCAGGCCTCGGGAGTTCCGGAGCGATCTCAGGACGATACTGGACGGATTGCTGCACAACGCATTCGAGGCCGACGGCACGATTGTCAGCGTCGAGTTGACCCGGGACCAGGAACGGCGCTACATCACGGTGACAGTGAAGGATGACGGAAGAGGCCTGCCTCCGGAGTTGCTCGAACGGCTGGCCCGGGAACGATACTCGAGCAAGTCAACGGGCAGCGGCACGGGAATCCGGACCGCCCATCGCCTGGCGGAGCGCCATGGCGGCAACCTGCAGATAGGTAACAGGACGGGCCGGAGCGGCGCCGAGGCGATCCTGATGCTGCCGACACGAGTGTCGGATGGTGAAGAATGAGCGACGAGACGCAGCCCCACCTGCAAGTCCTGATCGTGGAGGACGACTCCAACTACGTCTACGAGGTCAAGGAAGAGCTGGTCCGCAGCGCCTCCCACGTGGCCGACTTCGACTACGCCACCAACTACCAGGAAGCGATCCGGAAGATCGACGCCCTGAGGCCCGATCTGATCCTGCTGGACGTGATCTTCCCCGTCGACAAGGGCGACGCCCAAAAGGATCGCCTGGACTACGAGGCAGGGATCAAGCTGCTGGAACATATCGCCCGGGTGGCGCCGGGAACCCGGACCGTCGTCCTGTCGAGCCAGTCCAAGACGTTCGCCGTGAACTTGCTGATCCGGTTCAAGGAAGTGACGGATTACATCTTCAAGGACGCACCCTGGTCGGAGATCCGGATCAAGGTGCTGCGACATCTCGAGTCCCTAGCCAAGATGCAGGAGATGAGCCGGCAGCTCCTGTCGCGATACCGGTTGATGGGCGACAGCGAGGCCATGAAACGGGTCCGGAAGCTGATCCACCGGGTAGCGACCCGGGAGACGACGACGGTCCTCATCCAGGGCGAGTCCGGGACCGGGAAGGAGCTGGTGGCCCAGAACATTCACCAGGTCTCGTCTCGTCGCTCGAGCCCCTTCGTGGTGGTCAACTGCGGCGCCATTCCGGAGGGACTGCTGGAGAGCGAGTTCTTCGGCCATGTCCGGGGGGCATTCACGGGCGCCGTCCGGGACAGCCGGGGCAAGTTCGAGCAGGCCGAAGGCGGGACTCTCTTCCTGGATGAAGTGGGAGAGATCCCGGCGCCGTTGCAGGCAAAGCTCCTGAGGGTGCTGCAGGAAGGGGAGTTCGCCCGAATCGGCGAGGAGGGGCAGAGGAAAGTCGATGTCCGGATCGTGGCGGCGACGAACCGGGACCTGGCAGCGGAGGTGCGGGCCGGGAGGTTCCGTGAGGACCTGTTTTATCGCCTCAATGTCTTCCTCATCGAGGTACCGCCGCTGCGGCAGCGTCCGGAAGACATCCCCTCGCTGGTGGAGTACTACGGAGAGGTCTTCAACCGGGAGATGGAGGACACCCGCCGGTTCACTCCGGAAGCGCTGAGACTCCTTTCGACTTACGGCTGGCCCGGAAACGTGCGGGAGTTGAAGAACATCGTGGAGCGGCTGTTCATCGTGTCCGACACGCGGGAGATCGAGGCTGGCGACGTGGAGACCCTGTTGCTGATCTCCGGAGACGGCTACAACGTCAGCTTCCCGCCCCAGGAGGCGAGCTACAAGGCAGCCAAGGCCGCCGTCATCCGGGTGTTCCACCGCAAGTTCCTGCTCCATCACCTGCGGCGCAACGAGTTCAATCTGTCCCGGACCGCCAGCGCCATTGGCTACAACAGGCAGGACCTGGGAAAGCTGGTCTCGGAGCTGGAGCTGGACCGGGAGAAGTGAGGGGGACTCTCGGGAGCATGTCCCGTAGGGGGTCCCCTCCTCCGTTCGCCCCACAAAGGAGGGGGGGCTCCATAGTTGGGCGAACCGGTCCGGCAGAGGGCAGGGGACCCCCAACGGGGCAA
>JAJFLN010000267.1 GCA_021772705.1 Candidatus Cloacimonadota bacterium
TCAGCTGCAAGAGCGAAAACCATGACCCAGAGCGGGCCGGTCCTCTGTCAAAATGGCGAAACTCTAGCCTAAGAACAATGCCCATGAACTCCCGCCAGGGGCCATTGGCCCCTGGACCCGGATGAACAGGTCGAGCTTTTGTATGTCATTCAAGTGTTCATCAGCACTCTCAGTTGCACCAGTCCAATTGGGGGTTTGGGGGAGCTGGCTCCCCCAACGGGGTGTGGGGCTGAGCCCCACTACAACAAAATCCGTCTTATCTCACCGGCATTGGCCTTAGGCTAGAGTTTCGCCATTTTGACAGAGGACCGGCCCGCTCTGGGTCATGGTTTTCGCTCTTGCAGCTGATTTATTGCACGATCCTATTTGATCCCGGATCGTGCGGTTAATCGACCGATACTGAGAAACCGCTCACAGCGAGTGACTCACGGAGGCTTGGAAAATGGCGAAACTCGAGCTTAGGACCCGCGCAAGAATAGCTACGCCGTTTCGCATCCCATCTTCAGGCCATCTTCGGCCGCTCCTCAATCGCGGAATCCTCGACGTAGCCCACTACGTCTCCGGTCCCGCTCACTCGAACCAGCCGAATCTGACCCCAATCTGGGCGCGACTTCTGCCCATTTATTCCTGCACGGCCCCTCAGCTTCTTGGGAACAAGAAAGCGCCGGTCCATTTCGGGACCGGCGCCAATGGGGATGTTCGCATCCCCCACGGAGTTCTGGTTTCGAGCCGTCAGGCGGCGCGCTTCTCCGTCGCCACATCGCGCTCTTGTTGAGCCGAATGGGCGTCGAGCTGCTGCCTCAACGCCCGGGCGGAGAAGTAGATGTAGTCTTCCGACTTGCCGGTGATCTTCACGTCTCCTTGGAAGAGGAGAATCCGGTCTTTGCGGAACAGGATGTTGAGCTCCGAGTAGGGGAAGGTGATCTTGGCGAGCATCTTCCTCAGGTTCTCGATGGTGGAGCGGAGTTGCTGAATGGAACATCCGCTGGCCCTCAGTATCTCGGCGACCTTCAGCTGGATCAGGTCGGAGAACGTGTATAGCCGGTACTTGCCTCGCCGGCGATAGGAGGGACTGATGAAGTTAGACTTGTCCCAGTACTGGATCTGGCGGTACGACACCTTCACCAGCTCTCGGATCTCCTTCGGTGTGAAGAAGCTTTTCACTCTCGATCGACCTTCCCTTGCTGCGTCCAATTGCTGCGTCCTGGTCGGGCTCATTGCCCACAGGCATGCTATCGGCAGCCATGGGGGATGTCGTGATTGCGAATTATGCAAGTTACAGAACTGGAGCGGATCGACGGGGTTTCGTCATATCATGCCCCGCGTCCCCCCCGCCGTTCGCCCCGAGCCTGTCGAGGGGCCTGAAGGCGAGGACGGCCCCTCGACAGATGGCTCAGACGATATGGCCGCCCGCTCCATTCATCCCCTTCGGCGTAGCTCAGGACATGCTTCGACAGGCTCAGACGATATGGCCGCCCGCTCCGTTCATCCCCTTCGGCGTAGCTCAGGACATGCTTCGACAAGCTCAGGACGAACGGATCGGGAAAACCCGGCCATTCAGTCGTCCTGGATGCGGGCATCCATAGTAGGACGAACGGATCGGGAAAACTCGGCCATTCAGTCGTCCTGGATGCGGGCATCCATAGTGGGGCGAACGGGTAGAAGCTGGTTGGAGGGCAAGCTCCCGAAGGAGCTCCCCCCTACTCCGCCAGTGCTGCGCCGTGACGGGCCAGGGCCTCGCGGCTGAAGCGGTGGACCGCCGAGTCCGGCTCACTGGTCTCGAAGGCCCGCCGGAAGGCGGAGACAGCGTCGTCCTTGCGGCGGGTCTCTTCGTAGGCCAGTCCCAGGTTGTAGTGGGCCCAGTTGTCCCCGGGCTTCACCCGGAGGACCTTCTCGAGGTGCCGGATGGCCCGGGCGAAGTCACCCAGATCATAACAGACTAGGCCGGTGTAGTAGTTGGCCAGGCTGTCATCGGGGTCGACGCTGAGTGCGGCGGACAGGAACTCCAGCGCCCGTGTCAGCTGGCCCATCTCGTAAAAGACGATGCCCAGATTGGTCCTGGCATAGACGTCATCGGGCTCGAGGGTGACGGCCTTCTGGAAGTAGCGCATAGCTTTCTCCCGGTCACCTTCGTGCTTCTCCAGGATGCCCAGGCTGTAGCAGGCAAAGGCATCGTGGGGGTTCAGCTCCAGGGTCTTCTCGAAGCACTTCCGGGCGTCGGTCAGATCGCCCTGGGATTTCCGGACCACTCCCATGTAGTAGTGGAGCAGTGAGCTCTCGGGGGCGCATTCCAGCCCCTTCCGGAGGGCGTCCTGGGCCTTGTCCAGCTCTCCCTTGCCGCGGAAGACGATTCCTAGATTGAGATAACTCTCGGGTAGCTTCGGGTTCAGCTCCAGGGCGCGATGATAGTGCTCCAGGGCTCCGTCCAGATTCCCGGCGTTCCGGGCCACCCGGCCCAGGAATAGGTGGGCCGCCACACTCGAGGGATGCAGGTGGAGGGCCTTCTTGAGCACGGCCTCGGCCCGCTTCAGCTCGCCCTGGTCCAGGTGGATCTTTCCCAGTGACAGCAGGGAGTTCAGATCGTCAGCGGCGATCTCCAGGTTCCGGTTCCAGTGGTCCACGGCCTTGGCCGTGGCGCCCCGGTGGCGGTAGGCCTCGCCGAGAAGGAAGTGGACGCTGCTGTGATCGGGCTTGATGGCGACGGTGGTCTCCCACTCGCCGATGGCCTCGTCGATCTTGCCGTAGGAGTAGAGCGTCTTGCCGTACTGGAAATGGGCCTGAGGGTTTTCGGGCTCCCTGGCGATCTTCTTTCTCATCTCCTCCAGTTCGTCGTTGGTGAGACCGAGCTTCCTGGAGAGCTCCTCCAGATTATAGATGGAGAAGGTGTCGTAGGGATTGAGGTGGAGGCTCTGCTTGAACTCCTCCAGGGCTTCCTCGTAGTGGCCTCGGTGCTTCAGGGCGCAGGCCAGGCGATAGTGGCTGTCGGCGTCGTCGGGGTGGACCTTGACCTCCCGGCGGCCGGTTTCGATGGCCATGTCCAGCTCGTCCCTGTGGCTCGTCAAGGATCTGACGTTGTAGTCCGACGAGTCTTCGCCCTCCCTGGCCGCCAGGCGTTTGGATTCTTCCCAGTGCCGGATTGCCTCTGCCGGCTCTCCCTTGAGGTCGTAGGAGTCGCCGAGTTTCTTGTGGTACCGGCTCTCCTCCGGGGCGAGGAACAGGGCCTGTCGCAGGGCGGCGATGCCCTTGTCCAGGTGGCCCTGATCCAGGAGTGAGAGCGCCAGGCCGTAATGGGCGCGGGGGTCATTGGGTGTGGTCTCCAGGGCGCGGGAGAAGGCTGCCTGAGCCCTGTCGAGCTGGCCGTCCTTGTGGAGCGCCAGGGCCATGTAATAGTCCAGGTCCACCTGGCCGGGATTCTGGTCCTGTGCGAGACCGAACTCCCTCAGGGCTTCGGCGAGCCGGTCCTCGTGGTAGGCCACCAGGCCGAGGCCGAAGTGGCTTGCGGCATGATCCGGTAGAATGTCCAGTGCCCGGCGGTACTGGCCTCGGGCCTTCTCGAACTCCTGCCGCTCCATGTAGAGCATCCCGAGCTGGGAGTGGGCGTAGACGAAGTTCGGGTCCAGCTCCAGGACGCGCAGGTAGCAGGTGAATGCCTCGTCGATCTCGCCTGCCGCCAGCAGGGTGTTGCCGAGATAGTGGTGGGAGTAGAGGTCGTCGGGGTTGATGAACAGGGACTTGCGGAACTGGTTGACCGCCGCCCTATGGTTGCCCATGGCGACGTAGACCTTGGCCAGGGAGTAGTGGAGGTAGGCGTAGGATGGGGTGAGGGCCAGGGCCTTCTGGAACTGGATACGAGCCTCGGAGTGGAGGCCCTTCTGGTGAAGGATCAGCCCCAGGTTGGCCAGGGCGGCGGGGTTCTCCGGGTCCAAGGCCAGGGCCTTCTTGAAGCGGACGATGGCGTCCTCGTGGAGCCCCTTGACCTTGAAGAGAGAGCCGAGGTTTGCGTGGGCGTAGGCGTAGTTAGGGTCGATGACCAGGGCACGCTTGAACTCCAGCATGGCCTCTTCGAACCGGCCCAGATTCCGGTAAGCCAATCCCAGGAAGTTGTGGGAGTAGGCGTCCTCGGGGTTGATGGTGATGGCCTTGAGGAAGGCCCCGACGGCCTCTTCGAAGAAGCCCAGGAACTCATAGGCCTTGCCCAGGTTGTAATAGGAGAAGAAGTCCTGGGGGTTCTGGCGGACGGCCTTGAGGTTCTCCTCAATGATCTCCTCGTAGCGGCTCGGGGCGCGAGGGGACCCAATGGTAGAAGTAGGGCTCTGGCTGTCCGCGATGGGCATCACACGCTACGGGCTTCGACGAAGAACTTGATACCAGTCCTTTCCGTCGTGCCCCCCTCGGCGGCCTCGATCTCGATGGAGCTGAAGGCGATGATCGTGTTCAGGTCGATGCCTCGGGGCGCCACGAAGCCCCGGGCGATGGCGATGGCCTTGACTGCCTGGTTCACCGCACCGGCCCCGATGGCGTGGAGGATGACCTTCTTGTCCCGTTCCGCCACTGTTGCCAGGGCTCCAGCAACGGCCTTGGGACGCGACTTGGACGAGACCTTGAGGATCTCCACTTCGTCGTGGCGGGTGAAGGTCTCGGGAACGCCCGGCGCCTGGGCGATGCAGTCCTCTGAGTTGTCCATGGCTGTGACCCGATGGTTCGGCTGACGGCTGACGGCTGACGGCTGACGGCTGACGGCTGAGAGCTGAGAGCTTTGCGGCGACCTGGCCGGACATGGTAGGCCCGGCGAGAGGCTAGGCGGACGAGTGGGATTCGAGCTTTCTGAGTGCGGCAGCCGCGGCTTGTTGCTGAGCGGCCTTCTTGGACTTGCCTGCCCCAGAGGCCTCGACCTGATCCTTCAGAACGACCTTGACGTGGAAACGTCGATCATGGTCTGCCCCAGTTTCCTTCACCATGACATACCTGGGCAGACAATTGTACCGCGCCAGCGAGATCTCCTGCAACAGCGACTTCGGGTCCTTGGCGTGGGTCTTTCGAAGTCTGTACCGGATGGGACTCAGGAAGAGCCTTCGGACGACGGCCTGGGCGACGGAGAAAGACTGATCGACGTAGACGGCGCCCAGGATGGCCTCGAAGCAGTTTGCGTTGAGGGATGCCTTGAGGGCGCCGCCTCCTCCTCTCTCGCCTCGTCCGAGCCGCAAGAACTCCGAGAGGCCGAGCTTCAGACCGAGCCTGGCGAGCTGGTCCTTGCAGACGAGCTGGGATCGAATCTGGGTTAACCGGCCCTCGTCTTCGTTGCGGCCCATCCGGAAAAGGAGATCGCTGACGGCAAGCTCCAGCACGGCATCTCCCAGGAATTCGAGGCGCTCGTTGTCGGGGCCTCCGGCCCGCGACGCGGCGCTGGAGCGGTGAGTGAGGGCCTTCTCGAGCAGCGAGAGATTCTTGAAGGTGACTCCCAGGCGTGCCTCGAGGATGGCGAGCTCGGGGCCTTCCGGATCTGGCCTGGACCTGGTGGGCAAGGGTGAGAAACAGACCCTCAGGCCTGTTGGGTCCAGGCGGGATCGCCCTTGCTGAAGATCAGGGTGGCATTCTGGCCGCCAAAGCCCATGGCATTGGACAGGGTGACGGGCAGTTCGGCTCGTCGCGCCTCGTTGGGCACGTAGTCGAGATCGCAGTCGGGGTCCGGGAACTCGTAATTGATGGTGGGAGGGATCAGAGATTCCTCCATGGCCTTGAGGCAGAACGCTGCCTCCAGGGCCCCAGCGCCACCCAGCAGATGTCCGGTCATGGACTTGGTGGAGCTGATGGGAATCCGGCCTGCCGCCGAGCCGAGTGCGATCTTATAGGCGGCGGTCTCGGTCCGGTCGTTGTAGGGCGTGGAGGTGCCGTGGGCATTGATGTAGGCGATCTGACCCGGTGACACTTCGGCCTCTTCCATGGCGATCTTCATTGCCCGGATCAGCCCTTCACCGTTCTCGGTCGGTGCCGTGATGTGGAAGGCGTCACTCGTGGCACCGTACCCGACGATCTCTCCGTAGATATTCGCCTGTCTCCTCAGAGCGCTTTCCAGCTCTTCCAGGACGAGACAGGCGCCTCCCTCGGCGATGACGAAGCCATCTCGCTCCCTGTCGAAGGGGCGACAGGCTGCGGCGCCCCGATGGTTTGCCGTGGAGAGGGCCTTGCAATTGGCGAAACCGGCGACGGTCAGCTTCGTGATGGCTCCCTCGCACCCGCCGGCCAGGATCGTGTCGGCGTAACCCCACTTGATGGTCCGGAATGCCTCCCCGATGGCGTGGGCGCCGGTGGCGCAGGCCGAGACGTGGGCCATGGTGGGTCCCTTGAAGCCGTGGTGGATCGAGATGTTTCCGGGCACCAGGTTTCCGATCAGCATGGGGATCAGGTAGGGGCTGACCCTCCGGTGTCCCCGGGAGCGCATGATCTCGGCGTTCTGCTCCAGGGTATGAATGCCGCCGATGCCCGTGCCGACCATGACTCCGGCCCTCTCGGGATCGACGGCATCGGGAAACTCGGCTCCAATCCGGGCGTCGGCGCAGGCTTCACTGGCGCAGACCATGCCGAACTGTGCGCTCCGGTCGAGATGGCGAGCCTGTTTGGGGTCGAAGTACTGCGTGGCATCCCAGTCCCGGATCTCGCCGGCGATCTTGATGGGAAAGCCCTCCGTATCGAATGAGGCGATCTCCGAGATGCCCGACTTGCCGGCTGCGACACTTCTCCAGGCCTCCGGAACGGAGTTACCGACGGGACTGACGATGCCGACTCCGGTGATGACTACCCTGCGGGGTTGTCGAGGGGCTTGTGTCATGGTTGGGCTCGATCATGAGGAGCAGGGGTGTTTCGCCTGCTCTGGTCTGGTTCAGGCTCCCTGGATCTTTTCGATGTACTCGACCACGTCCTGGACGGTCTTGATCTTCTCGGCGTCCTCGTCGGAGATCTCGATATCGAACTTTTCCTCCAGGCTCATGATCAGCTCGACGGTGTCGAGGCTGTCGGCGCCCAGGTCTTCGATGAACGAGGCTTCCGCCGTGACTTGCTTCTCGTTGACCGAGAGTTGCTTGCTAACAAGGTCCTTGACCTTCTCGAGGATCTCGGGTTGTGTCATTGATTGTCGACCTCCTAGGTGATCCCTAACATGACCATCCCGCCATCCACCTGGATGACCTGGCCGGTGACGTAACTGGCTTCGTCACTTGCGAGGAGAGCGACGGCCTGCGCCACGTCCTTCAAGGTGCGGAACCGATTGAGCGGGATGCTGCGAGAGAGTGCCTCTCGATTGTTTTCGGAAATGTGATCGGTCATGTCGGTTTCTCTGAACCCCGTGGCGACGGCACCCGCCCGGACCCCCTGGGCGGCGAACTCCTTGGCGATTGCATCTGTGCGGCCCTGGCAGCCATCCCGGAACGGGTTCCGGTCAGGACGACCCTGGCGCCGGGCCCAGCGAAACGCCGTCCGGTTCCTTTGCCGATCACTCGGGTGCCTCCAGTCGCGACGACGCCCCGGTCATTTCACGTGATTTTCGCATACCTGTTCGAAGGGTGTCAAACTCACTCCGGCGCGTCAAGACTGGACGAGCCCCTCCGCCTGCAGGAAGCCGAGAGTCTTGTCGAGAGAGCCGCAATCGCCCACGTTGAGGAGTTGTATGTCCTTGCTGGTTCTCCGGACCATTCCGAGGAGTACCCGGCCCGCACCGAGCTCGATGAAGGCGCCGATTCCCAGGCCCGCCATCAACTCGACGCTCTTCTGCCAGAGCACGGGCCGGGTCAACTGGCCCAGAAGGCAGCTGCGGAGCTCGCCGGGATCCGTGTGAGCTTGGGCGTCGATGTTGGTGATGACCGGTGTGCGGGCCCGGGTCATCGTCACATCCTCCAGGCTGCTGGTGAGGCCCGATTCGGCAGAGGACATGAGCGAGCTGTGGAACGGTCCGCTGACCCTGAGCATGGTGGCCGAAGCGGCGCCCTTCGCCTTGGCCTGGAAGATGACCTCCGAGAGGGCCCGGATGTGTCCGGCGACCACCACCTGACCGGGGCAGTTCAAGCCTGCCACGTCAGCCACCAGATCATCTGAACTGGAAACAACGGTCCGGCAGATGGTTCGCACCTGCTCCTCGTCCATACCGATGATGGCTGCCATGCTTCCCGTGCCCTGGGGGCAAGCGGCCTCCATCAGCTGACCTCGGAGCTTGGTGAGACGGATGGCGTCCCGAAACTCCAACACGCCGGCGGCGACGAGAGCGGCGTACTCGCCGACGGAGTGGCCGGCCACGATGTTGGGCTTGATGCCGGATCGGGACAGGACTCGCAGGGCGGCCGTGCTGGTGGCCAGGATCGCTGGCTGAGTGATGGCCGTTTTCTGGAGTTCCACCTCGGGCCCGTTCCAGCATAGATCCGAGAGGGGCGCGGCGTAGGCCTCGTCGGCCTCGTCGAAGACTTCCCTGGCTTCGGGGAAGCGCTCGGCCATCTCCCGCCCCATTCCAACGGTCTGTGATCCCTGGCCTGGAAAGATGAATGCCAGTTTCAGATTCCCCATCGCAGCATGATTCCTCCCCACGTGAGCCCAGCGCCGAATCCGACGAGGAGCACGCGGTCCCCGGCTTCAATCCTTCCGGTCTGGACAGATTCGTCCAGCGCCAGTCCAATAGAAGCCGCAACGGTATTGCCGTATCTGTCGATGTTGACTGACACCTGATCCATCGATATCCCGATTCTCTGTACGGCGGCTTGAATGATGCGGATATTGGCCTGATGGGGGATCATGATGTCGATGTCCGATGTCTCGAGGCCAGCCAGCCGGGTTGCTTCCAGCGCTGCCTGGGTCATGGCCTTGGCGGCCTTCTTGAACGTCTCTCGACCGTCCATCTTGATGAAATGCTGTCGCTGAGTCACGGAGTCAATCGTCGGGGGCTGCTTGGCTCCGCCAGCTGGCTGGAACAGGTGCTTGCAGCCAGTCCCGTCGCTCTTGATGTAGCAGGAAAGGATGCCGTTCTCGCCTGTTCCGGGCTCCAGGACCACGGCGGAGGCGCCGTCGCCGAAGATGACGCAGGTGTTCCTGTCCTGATAATCCACGAGGCGGCTGATGGCATCGGCGCCGATGACCAGGACCTTCTTGAAGGCTCCGGTCCGGACGAACTGGGTTCCCGTGGAAAGAGCGGCGATGAAACCGCTGCACGAGCTGCCAATATCGAAGGCACCGGCCTGAGAGAGGCCGAGCTTCTCCTGGACGACACAGGCCGTGGAGGGAAAGACGTAGTCTCCCGTGACAGTGGCCACCAGGACCAGCTCGATCTCGGAAGGTTTCACCCCGGCCTGGTCCAGGGCCTTGGCTGCTGCTTCGACGGCCATGTCCGAGGTGGTCATGTCATCGGGCAGGATGCGGCGCTCCCGGATGCCGGTACGAGTCATGATCCACTCGTCGGTGGTGTCCACCATCTTCTCCAGGTCCGCATTGGTCAGGACCCTATCGGGAACGTAGGTTCCCAGGCCCGTGATGACCGCTTTGGGCATATCTGGAGTCATGACAGCTCCCCTCGATCGGCGCAGGTCTCCCCGATCGCATCGAGGGTCCCGCTTCCGGCGAATTCACTGGCTTGCAAGATGGCATTTCGAATCGTCGCGGCCCGGGCGGATCCGTGGCTGATGACGACACAGCCGTTGACGCCGAGCAGGGGAGCCGAGGCATGCTCGGGACTCCGTTGATCGAACCGCTCCAGCTTCTTTCTGAGCAGTGAAAGAGGTGTCTCGGAGCCGGCCCTGTCCGGAGCCTGCATGGTCTGTTCCACCATCTCTATCAGGTGGAAGAATGCCTCACTCATGCCTTCGCTGGTCTTCAGGAAGATGTTGCCGACAAAGCCGTCGGTAACCATGACGTCGACGACGCCTCGGTAGATCTCGCTTCCTTCCACGTTACCCACGAAGTTGAGGTCACTCTCCTCCAGCAGCTGCTGTGTTGATCGCGCCTGTTCGTTGCCCTTTCCCTTTTCCGATCCGTTGTTCAGGAGGCCGATCCTGGGCCGTTCCTTCCCCAGGACGTGTGTTGCGTAGGCGCTGCCCATGGCTGCGAACTGAACCAGGTTCACAGGTTTGCAATCCACGTTTGCTCCACAGTCGATGGCCACCATCTTGTCCCTCAGTGTCGGAATGATCGTGGCGATGGCCGGCCTATCGATCCCGGGAATCCGCCCCAGGTGATGCAGGGCGTTGGCCATGGTGGCGCCCGTGTTGCCGGCGCACACGACAGGAGAGCTCCTGTCGTCCCGCGCCATTCGTATCGCCACGGCGATGGAGGAATCGCGCTTCGTACGGACACTGCGGGCTGGATGGTCATCCATCTCCACAACCGATTCGGCATGCACGATCCGGATATCCGGGTGGTCGATCTGAAAATGATCCAGCTCCGGTTTCTTACCGACAAGGACGATCTCGACGCCAGCCTGCTCGGCCGCCTCGATGGCGCCTTGTACGACCTCTTCCGGGGCATGGTCGCCCCCCATGGCGTCGACGATCACTGGCATGAGGAATCGAGCCCCGAATCCCGCCGGCAAGAACCGCGTCGAGACTCAGGCTGGCAGAGGGATCAACCCTCGACGTGCAGGACGTCGAAATCCTTGTAGAATCCGCAGGACTTGCAGACCTGGTGCGGTACCTTCTCTTCATGACA
>JAJFLN010000268.1 GCA_021772705.1 Candidatus Cloacimonadota bacterium
AGCGTCAGAAAGGGGATTCGAGCGCGTCCAAGAGACCACGTTGGCCCCGGACAATCTGTCGTGGTGCGACACGGACGCCGCCCCTCGACCGGCTCGTCGGGTAGCGAGGGATCTGCGGCGACGCAGCCCTTCCCTGCACGAGCCGTTCGGCGCAGGTCCCCATTCGGCCCCTTCAGCCTTCGATCGCTTCGTTCAACACGGGGTCAGTTGCCACACACCTCGGGCCCCAGGGCCGGGCCTCTCGTGTGCCAGCGACCCTGGCACCAACCTTGCCGGTAAGTCGCGCCCGGGCTCAAGAGAATGAATGGCCTCGATGGGTCCGAAACACAAAAGAGCCGCCCGTCCATTTGGATACGGCAGCGGTCTCCAGACCTGAAAACAGGAGGAACTTCGATATGACCGGCTTCTACAAGAGGACAGCCTCGACACTGGCGGTGATTGCCCTGGGGGTTGCGCTGGCGAGTCCCGTCGAGGCGATTCCCGCATTTGCTCGAAAGTACGGTACGAGCTGCGCGACTTGCCACGTGGCGTATCCGAGGCTCAACGCCTTCGGAGTTGCCTTCAAGAACCTGGGCTATCGCATGCCCGCAGACGACGAGGACCTGGTGAAGAACGAGCCGGTCAAGCTCGGTTCCGATGGTTACAAGCGAGTCTACCCCGACGCAATCTGGCCGGGGGACATTCCCGCCTTGCCTCCGATCTCGTTCCGGGCGAACGCCACCTACAGGAGCAATCCGACGCTGGCCGGTACCCGCGACGTGGACAACGACTTCCAGGCTCCCCAGAACTTCTTCGTCCTCCTGGGCGGGACAATGGGGGAGCGATGGTCATTCTTCCATCACGGCCATCTGATTTCCAACGGCGAGACCGGTTATGGCGTGGCCCGTCTCTTTGCCCGGTATGACGGGCTCTTCAACAAGAAGGGTTGGTACATGAAACTGGGGCTCTTCGAGCCTGCGGTCGTGGGACAGTCGGCCTTCAACCTCCTCGGAACGCGCAACTACGCCATGAATCAGTTCTCGTTCAACACGGGAACGGAGTTCGAGTCAGCCGCCGGCCATCATGGGGGTGCCCTGGCTCTGGGCCGGACCCAGCGGGGTGTGGAGGTCGGAGCGATCACCGGCGATGGCCGGGTGAACTGGGCCGTCGGAATGGTGAACGGCAATGGCTCCGAGACTTCAGTCGACTCCAATAGCTTCGACGTGAACAGCCGGAAGGACTTCTACGGGCGGATTGCGTACAAGCACGGTGGTCTTCGACTGGATGGCGTGGTGCCCGAAGACGACACATCCACCTCGGACAAGAACTGGCAGGAGAGGTCTGTCACCTTCGGCGGATTCGCCTACATCGGCGACAACTCTCGACCCGATACGGACCTGGCCACCGTTGGTATCGAGGACGTGACGCAGTACGAGCGCTACGGATTCGATCTGGACTGGCGCCGCGACGACCTGGAGGTCCTGGCAGCCTACATGTGGGCCACGGATGATCTCCATCGTCAGGTGGTGCGGACTCGATTCGATCGGGAGTACCGGATCGGATTCGCCGAGGCGAGCTACGTCGTCAATCCGACGTTCATTCCCTACGCACGTTACGAATTCATCGATAGAGATCCCACGGTGGGGGACCTGGACCGGTACATAGCCGGCGCGGTCTTCATGATGCGAGCCAACCTGAAGTTCAATCTGGAAGGCTTCCGCGAACCCAAGGGCAACGACACGCTCCTGATGAGCCTGGACTGGGCATTCTGAGCGAATTCGGCTTCGCCGCCTCGAGGGCTACGTTCGCGCAGGCGGCCAGAAGGAGGACATTCCTGAAATGAAAACAAGACACGATTCATCCATTCGGTGGTCCCGCGCTCTTCTCGGTGCCATCATGACGGCGTTTCTGCCGCTGCTGCTCGTCGGCTGCGGTGGAGGGGGAGCCGGCGGAGGCGTTTTCGCCACTCCCCAGAACCAGGTCTCTTCCGGGAGCTTTGCGACGGTCCCCACAACGGCAGAAGTCTTCTCTGAATTCACGCCGGTATTCGTCGCATCGTCGAACCTCGGTGTCGGCGTTGCGCCCGCACCACTCTCGGGCCTGTCCATTGCAGCAGCCTACCAGAAGGGTACGGGCAATCAGGTCACATTCCCGATTGCTGAAGTCGGCACGTCGGGGGTCTACCTCGCTCAGCCGCTGAAGCTCATAGAAAACGGAAACTACAACGTCAATTTCCTCTTCACCGCCTTCGGAGAGGTCGTTGCACGAAGCTACAACCTGCACGTCGAGTCCGCCAGCGTCACATCGGGAACCCAGAAGGTGGACCTCTCTTCGTTGCAGCCCAGCCTCCGGACCACGGGACCTCTGTCTTTCAAGTTCAAAGTCACCCAGTCGGGCACCGCGGCCGCGAGCTTGACACCGGCGGTCTACCTGCAGGATCCGAGCGGCCGGATCACCGATCTGGTGCTGGGAGACGATCCGGGCGAGCTGACAAATGATGGCGGAGGGAGCTACACCGCCGTCGTCCTGGCAGCCAATCTTCCCCTCGCCTCAGCAGGCGAGTACGACTTGACATTCGATTCCAACGGGGTGACCGCGGGTGGCGATCTGGCCACATTCCGCCTGGACATCCAGTAGGAGGCTAGAAAATGAAACGCAACTACTTCACAGGCAGAACCCTAGCGACCCTGGCGCTATTCGCAGGGCTCTTCTTCAGCGTCAATCCACTGACATCGCCGCTGCTGGCACAGCACGACGACGGCGACGGCGACGATCACGGCGGCACGCCTCCCGCGCCGACCGCCCCGGCCAGCACCACGGGAACTACCTCGGCCGCTGGCAGCATCGTTCATGTCAGTGCTCCGGCAACGATGCACGCTCATGACAGGGGCCGCATCGTCTTCGTTCCCATAGCTGGAGGGAAGCTCCTCTCAGGGGCTACCGCCACCCTGACAGACGTCGTCGGAACAACGACACGGCAGCTCACTCTGCGAGAGGGCCCGTCGGGCGTCTACTCCTTCGAGGGCACCCTCGACGCTGTCGGAGTTCACAGCCTCACCTTCAGTGTCACCTCCGGGGGAGCCACCGTAACGCAGGCCACACAGGTGACTGTCGAGAGTCCCGGGGGAAGCTCGGGAGGCCTGAATGTGAGCTTCAAGAACCTGAGGGGACACGTGGAGGTTCCAGTAGGAGGCGGCACCGTCACCGACAGCCTGACATTCGAGCTACGGGACTCACTGAGCGCACCGGTCGAACTGACCACGACTCAGGTAGCTCGTTGCAAGGTCTTCGTCGAGGATCGGGGGACCCGCCAACGAGACGTCGGGACCCAACCGACCCGGACCCTGCCCGGGACCTATTCCATCCCCCACAACTTCAGCAAGTCGGGCAAACGTAACGTCGTCTTCTGGTACGACGCCAACAATGACGCTCTGTTTCAGCGATCCGAGCTGGCCACGTTCCGGATGGACGTGCACCAGGCAGAAGCACACGAAGGTGATCACGATTCCGATGCTGACAATCACGACGGCGGGGGCGACGCTGATACACACGACGCCGACACTGACACGCATGACGGCGGCGCCGACGCCGACACTGACACGCATGATGGCGGCGCCGACGCCGACACTCACTCCTGATCGCAACCGGGCCGCTTCGGCGGCCCGGTCTTGCATCGCCGCAGTTCGCTACCTGAAAGGCCAGGCCCCGATATGAAAATTACAGGATGGATTGCACCGGTAATTCTGGCAATGCTCATGCATCTGCCCGCTCCGTCATTAGCAGCCGATGGAGGCACCATCAGCGGCACTATCCAGGTCAAGAAGTCTCGAGACCTGCCTAACGTGGTCGTCTACCTGACGGGCGTCAAGGGGGACTTTCCGGCCCCCACAGAGCACGTGATCATGGACCAGGCCAGCCTGACGTTCAAGCCTCATGTGCTTCCCGTTCTGCGAGGAACCACCGTGGATTTCCGCAACAGCGATTCGATTCTCCACAACGTTTTCAGCCCCGACGAGATAGCTGACAAATTCAATCTGGGCACCTGGCCCAAGGGAGAGATTCGCTCCCACGAATTCAAGAAGTCCGGTGTGGCCGTGATGCTCTGCAACGTCCACCCCGAGATGGAGGCCTGGGTCTACGTGCTCGACAATCCTTACTTCACCAAGGCCAGCAAGGACGGCTCATTCGAGATCACCGGTGTCCCACCGGGCAAGTACACCCTCAAGACCTGGCACAAGAAGCTGAAGCCTGTCGAGACGGAGGTCGAAGTGTCGGCAGGAGAAACGGCGACGGTCGAGTTGAAGATGCTCAAGCGGGGCCGCTGAACTCGCAAACCGGGAGACCAGGTGAGTCGATGCTGGATCTAGAGCTGGACGATCAATCAGACCGGAGACCCCCGAGTCACTGGGAGAGCATGAAGCGACGGGCGTTTACGCTGACCGGTATCGGCAGCCTGGTGGCCGTGGCCATCGCCTGGACCGCCGGTCTCGTTCGCTACATGTTCCCCAGGATTCGATACGAGCCTCCAACCCGGTTCGTGGCTGGCTTTCCAGAGAGCTATCGACCGGGCGAAGTCGACACCAAGTGGCAGAAGGACCACCGGGTCTGGATAGTCCGTCGAGGTGACGGTATCTACGCCATCCTGGCAAACTGCACCCACCTGGGTTGCACGCCCAGCTGGTTCGGCGATGAGCGGCTCTTCAAGTGCCCCTGCCATGGCAGCAACTTCACCCAGGTGGGCGATCCCGTCGCGGGACCTGCACCCTCGCCGCTCTATCGGGTCTCCCTTTCCATCGGGCCCGATGGGCAGCTCATCGTCGACAAGGCAATCCAGGAAAACCGGCCCGGACATCGAGATCGCCCTCCTTTCAGACTGACCCTGGATGGGAACTCACGAGGCGACGTTCCTGCCTGAGGAGAAACTAAAGAATGGACCCTGAACTCCCACCAGTGGAAAGGACAGTCAGCACCGAGGAGGCTCTGGAGTCGATCGAGCGGGCTCGGAGCTGGAGAGAGCGGCTGGTCGAAGCCGTGACGGGATCCGAGATCTGGCGTTCTGTCATCCGGCATGGCAATCCGGCTCTCAGGCGTAACCGATCCCTGGCAGTGGTCGGTAACTTCTTCCTCCATCTGCACCCACCGACCGTGACCCGGCAGGCACTGAAGTTCCCCCACACCTGGTACATGGGGGGCATTTCGTTCCTCCTGTTCCTCGTCCTGACCGTCACGGGCACGCTGTTGATGTTCTATTACGTGCCTGACGTGGGACGAGCCTACGAGGACATGAAAGACCTGCAGTTCGCCGTGTCCTTCGGCCCCCTGCTGCGAAACATGCACAGGTGGGCGGCTCACGGAATGGTGGTCACCGTGATCCTCCATATGATCCGGGTGTTCTTCACCGGTTCTTACAAGCCTCCCAGGCAGTTCAACTGGGTCATCGGAGTCGGTCTGCTGATCCTGACGTTGCTCATGTCGTTCACGGGCTACCTGCTGCCGTGGGATCAGCTCGCTCTGTGGGCGATCACCGTGGGCGCGAACATGGCCGCCGCGACGCCGCTGATCGGCCACCAGGGACCCTTTCATGAGCTCGTGGGGGTCCAGGCTGATAGCGACATCCGGTTCCTGCTGCTCGGCGGGACCCAGGTCGGTCAGAACGCTCTGATCCGCTTCTACGTGCTCCACTGCATCCTGCTCCCGCTGGTAGCGGTTCTGTTCATCGGGGTTCACTTCTGGCGAGTGCGCAAGGACAGCGGGATTTCGAACACCCGGTAACCCTCATGGCACATTTCGAAGACATCGACCTCCTGGATCTCCAGGCACTGGTCGCCCCCTATCGTGGACGCCCGGAGATGCTTCTCCAGGCGCTACAGGACGTCCAGGGAGTGTTCACGGGTCTGCCGATGGCGGCACTGCACGTGGTCTCGCGCGAGCTGGGGCTCCCGCTGAGCCGGGTCTTCCATGTGGCCACGTTCTACTCCGCTCTCAGCCTGGTTCCTCGGGGGCGGCACCTGGTGAAGATCTGCATGGGGACAGCCTGCCATCTCCGAGGCGCCAGCAAGGTCGTCGGAGACGTGTGCGGCTCCCTGGGCATCCGGCAGGGCGACGTGACTCCCGATGGGGAGTACGGTGTCGAGACGGTCAACTGCCTCGGCGCATGCGCCCTGGCCCCGGTGCTGATGGTGGACGAGCGCTATGTCGGCAAGGTGCGGATCAAGGACATCGAGGGGCTGTTCGGTGATCGAAAGATCCAGCCAGCTGCTGGTTCTGGAGGGTCGGCCAGCGAGCCGGCAATCCCGGGGGATACAGGGGCCACCGGGGGAGGAAAGCCCCTCGTTGATTCCGCCAACCGGGAGGGTAAAGATGCCTCGAATTCATGACGCCGCGCAGCTTGTCGAGCACAGAACCGAGCTGCGCAACGCCGAGGCATCCGCCAGGGAGCGACTCTCGGTCTGCTGCGGAACCGGATGCCGTGCCAAGGGCGCGATGGAGATGGTCCGGGAGCTGGAGAAGTCTTGCAAGGACCGCAATCTCGATGATCGATACGAGGTCCGTCAGACCGGATGCAGAGGGTTCTGCGAACGGGGCCCCATGCTCTCCGTCGGTCGCCGGGAACTGCACTACGAAGGACTGGAAGCCAAGCACGTTCCGACCATCGTGGAGAAGACTCTCGAGAATGACGAGACGGTGCCCAGGTTCCTCTATCGCGATCCCGTCACCCACGATGTAGCCGAAACCGACGCCGAGATTCCCTTCTACAGCAAGCAAAACCGCCTGGTCCTGCGAAACTCGGGAAAGGCCGATCCCAGATCCATCGACGACTTCATCAGACTCGGGACCTACTCGGCCCTCTCGAAGGCCCTGACCACCATGAGCCCGGAAGAAGTGATCGAGGCCGTCGAGCACGCCGGCCTGCGGGGCCGCGGAGGCGCTGGATTTCCGACGGGAACGAAGTGGCGTTACTGCCGTGAAGCGAAGGGCAGCCCCAAGTATCTCATCTGCAATGCCGATGAGGGGGACCCGGGAGCTTTCATGGACAGGTCCATCCTCGAAGGCGACCCCCACGCAGTTATCGAAGGAATGATCATCGGCGCCTATGCCATCGGATGTAGCGAGGGACACGT
>JAJFLN010000269.1 GCA_021772705.1 Candidatus Cloacimonadota bacterium
CGACTGAATGGCCGAGTTTTCCCGATCCGTTCGTCCTGAGCCTGTCGAAGGATGAATGGAGCGGGCGGCCATATCGTCTACTATGGATGCCCGCATCCATAGTGGGGCGAACGGATCGGGAATAGGCCAGGGGACCCCCTACGGGACATGCACCCGCTCACAGTCAGCCCTCATGAAGCCGTAGTAGAGAATGGGGTCTCCCGTGTCATGCCCGGGAGTCGACCCGTGAGAGGAAGAGATTGCCCGGAGCCAGTAGACATATCGACAGGTCACTTCTGATCGTGGCGGTCACCCTGCTCCTCCTCTGTAGCTTCACTTCCGCCCTCGCGGCAACGAGTCCGTGAAATGCACGCCGAGGCACTCGACATCTGTGTGCTCTGTGGCCTCCGTGAACTCCGTGATCCCATGGTGGGCCCCCTCCGTGACAGCCGCCCGAAGACCAGCCAACTTGCTGGAATCCCTCACCGGGAGGCGCTATTATTGATCCCTGATTCAAACGAACTCCGAAGGGAGGCCGAGTCCGGTCTCCGATTCTGGGAGCCCCGGGGGAGAGAATTCATCATGGCCGAGAAGCTAGCCCACTCACTGGAAGTCGCCGAGTCACTCAAGAAGATGGACATCTTCAGAGACATGACGGAGCTGGATCTATTCGAGGTTGCCGCAGGAGCCCTGCTGCGCCGATTCGATACGGGCGACACTCTGATGACGGAGGGGACACCGGGAGGAACAGCATTCGTCATCCTGTCCGGCGAAGTGGCCATTACCCTGGAAGGCAAGGAGCTGACCCGCCGGGGAGCGGGAGACTGCCTTGGCGAGCTGGCCCTGATCGACTCCGGGACCCGGAGCGCCACCGTCGTCGCCCGCTCCAGCGTCAAGGCTGTCAGCGTCTCTCGAAACGAGTTCCTGAAACTCCTGGACCGCCGCTCCTTCGTTCAGAGCTTGCTGACAGCCATGGCTTCCAAGCTCCGCCAGACCGTCCAGGCCCGAGCCGACGACGCCAAAGCCCAGGAGGCTCTCGAAGACGCCTTCGCCGAGTACGTACTCAGCAAGGAGTCCTGACGGGAGCCGCCTTCCAGTGAGTATCCTCTTCCTCTTCGTTGACGGCGTGGGGATTGGACCGTCGCATCCCGGGAGGAATCCGCTGACAGCGGGGCGGCTGAGTCTGCTGAACAACTTCTCGGATCGAGAGCGGGAAGAACCCCTTCCGTTCCAGGGCCACTGCGTCCCCCTGGACGCGACAATGGGAGTTGACGGGACGCCTCAGAGCGCCACGGGCCAGACAGCACTGCTGACGGGTCTCAACGCAGCCCGGGTGAACGGCACTCACTTGACCGGGTTCCCCAATCGAAGGCTGCGCAAGCTCCTCAGAGATCACTCGGTCCTGAAGCGTCTTCGGCAGCGAGGACGCCGGGTCCTCTTCGCCAACGCCTACAGGCCGATCTCATTCCTGCTGCCACCACCAGTCCTCAGGCGCCGTTCCTCGGCAACCACGGTGGCCACATTCGCCTCTGGTGTGCCGTTCCGGACCGTCTGGGAGATACCGATCGGCGAAGCGCTCTACCACGATTTCACCAATGAGGGACTGTCCCGGGAGGGCTACGATCTGCCCATCCGCAGCCCGGAGGAAGCCGGCGAGACCCTGGCCCGAATCGTGATGCGGAACGACTTCGTGATGTACGAGTACTTCAAGACCGACACGGCCGGCCACGGTCAGAACTGGGACAAGTGCATCGCCCTGACCGAACAGTACGACCGGTTTCTCCATGCGGTCTTGAAGAACCTCGACCTGACGCAGTCCACCGTCATCCTGGCAAGCGATCACGGAAACCTGGAGGACATCTCCACACCGACCCACACCATGAACCCCGCCATGGGTCTGGTCTTCGGCCGCCGAGCCGAAGAGGTCGCGGTGCACCTCCGCTCCGTCACTGACGTCACTGGAGTGATACTATCTCTCGACTCCCATGATAACCGGGACCCGTCGGCCGATGCCGAGGAAGGACCCTGACCTTGCAAGACACGGAAGAGCAAAACCTGGACCGGGCAGTGCTCGTGGCGCTCCGGCTTCCAGAAACCAACCGGGAAGACCTTCAGGATGAATTGAAGGAACTGGCGGCGCTCTGCGCCAGCCTGGGAACGGAAGTGGCAGACCAGGTCGTTCAGGCCAGGAGCCGCCCGGACCCGGCTACCTTCATCGGTCGAGGAAAGGCCAAACAGGTCAAGGAGATCTGCAACCGGGAAGGCGCCAATGTGGTCATCTTCGACGAGGACCTCTCGCCAGCACAGGTCAAGAACCTGGAGAAGCTCGTGGACCTGCCCGTCCGGGATCGATGCGGCGTGATCCTCGACATCTTCGCCACCCGGGCCCGGACTTCGGAGGCCAAGCTGCAGGTCGAGCTCGCCAGGGCGGAGTACATGCTCCCTCGGCTGACGCACCAGTGGACCCACTTCCAGAGGCAGATCGGAGGAGGCCGGATCCAGCGAGGTTTCGGTGAGAAGCAGCTGGAGTTGGACCGCCGCTACATCCGGCAGAGGATCTCCGTTCTCAAGGAACGCCTCGCCAAGCTTCAGAAGCAGAGGGAGACTCGAAGGAAGGCTCGAGAGGACTACTTCCGGGTCGCCATCGTGGGTTACACCAACTCGGGAAAGTCCACACTGATGAATTGGTTGACGGACTCCAATCTGCTGGAGGAGGACAAGCTCTTCGCCACCCTGGACTCCAGCATCCGGGCCATCGTGCCCACGGAGAAACCACCGGTGCTGATGTCCGACACCGTCGGCTTCATCAGGAAGCTCCCCCACTCCTTGGTCGCCTCATTCCGAAGCACCTTCGAGGAGGCCGGGGCGGCGGACCTGCTACTCAACGTCGTGGATCTGAGCGATCCTCGGTTCAGGGAGAAGATGGAGGCCAGCCGTGAAGCCTTGAAGGAGTTCGGCCTCGACCATAAGCCGAGATTCACGGTGTTCAACAAGATCGACGTCTTGCCTGAAAGCAAGCTGCCGGCCATCGTACGGTCCATCTACCCCAGCGCCATCTGCGTCTCTGCCGTGAGCGGCGAGGGGTGCGACGAGTTGAAGCAACAGCTACTCGGGTTCTTCGAAGACCGGATGGTGGACGTGGAGCTGAGCATCCACTACGACCAGGGTTCCCTGATCAACCGCATCTTCGAGAACGCCAGGATCTCCTCTATCGAGTATCAGGAGGATCGGATCAATGTCAGGTTCAAGGCC
Organism: Candidatus Cloacimonadota bacterium; assembly: GCA_021772705.1. GTDB lineage: Bacteria > Muiribacteriota > UBA6191 > JACPRK01 > JACPRK01 > OFTM100. The sequence continues at coordinate 3,232 of JAJFLN010000269.1, forward strand.
ACCAAGTCCGAGATGGGACGGATCGAGGGCCACCTGAAGCGGGTCAGCTGACGGGAGTCCCCGGTGAGGGATCTCCTGCAGGCTCGGCCTCCAGGAGATCCCGGAAGACGTAGATCGCCACCGGTACGCCCAGCAGCAGCCCCCAGATTCCGAAGTAGGTCTCACCGATCAGGAGGATCACCAGGACCAGCAACGGATGCACGCTCAGGTGCTCGCCCATGATCTGCGGGTTCAGGACATAGGCCTCCAGGATGTGGACCAGAGTGATCATGGCCACTACCTTCAGGGCCAGCATGAGACCACCGATCTTGAGCCCCACCAGCACGATCGGGGTGGACGAGATGATCACTCCCAGAACAGGGATCAGTCCTCCGAAAAACACCACGAGTGACAGCACCACGGCGTAGGGAATGTCGAGGAACAGGAGCCCGGCAAAGGTGAGCAGAGTGTTCACCGTGGCGATCAGGACCTGGGCTTCGAAGACTTTTCCCAGGATGTGGAAGAAGCTCGCCAGATGGGGACCTACCTCGTGGTAAGCCCCGGCCAGCCTCGAACGGGACAGCCCCTGAACACCAGCCTTCATCTTCGGCAGATCGAAGAGGATCAAGAACCCGAATATGAGTGACAAGAACAGGTGGAAACCGAGCCGCGCCACCGTGTTGATTCCGGAAGCAGCCTGCTTGGCGGCGGACTTGAACACGTCCTGCAGGTTGTAGCCGATGCCAATAGCGTTGAACCGATCGATCAGTGCGCTGTCGATAATCTTGCTCGTCGCCGCCTTGGCTTTCTGATACGTCTCGGGGATCTCAGCGTAGAGCTTCTGCCCCTCGCTCACGGCCCTGGGGAAGACGAACACCACCCCCAAGACAATCAGAACGGCGATCACTGCGAAGATTCCCGTCACCGCCACCCTGCGCCTCCAGCCGAACCGATCTGTCAGATAGCTGGCCAGACTGTTGGCGATGTAACAGACGATGAAGGTGATGATTACCAGGGACAGAAAGTCTCGGAGCACGGTCAACAGACCGAGGAACCCGGCCCAGATCCCAAGACGCTTCAAGAGTTTCCAGCGTCGGTCGGCTGCATCGGCCTCGCTGCCTGATTCCGATCTGGGCGGACTGACTTTGACTTCCACGCTACGGACCTCCTCGACTGGCGCAGAGCCTACATCACGGATCACGACGAATCCAGCAATGGGCGTGTTTTCCCTGACACAGCGCCGCCGGGCACGACAAGCATGATGCCACTCTCACCGGCGGTGGTATCCTGTGGGCGCTTCGGAGAAGCCCTCTCATGCCCCCTCGGATACTCCAGATCATCGACTCCGCCAAGCTCGGTGGCGGGCAGCACCACGTTCTGACCCTGGTTCGTAGCCTCGATCCAGACCGGTACTCTCCCAGCGTCTGTTCCGGTCCCGGTGGGCCGCTGGTGGAGCAACTTCAGATCAGCGGGATTCCGCACCTGGCCTGCCCCATGGGAAAGCAGCCCGAGCCCTCGACGGTGGGCCGGTTGAGGAAGATCATCACCGGCGGTGGCTTCTCGCTGGTCCACACTCACGGAGGCGTGGCGGGACTCTGGGGACGCCTGGCATGCATCGGGCTGCCTGGGGTGAAGCGAGTTCACACGATCCATGGAATTCACTACCTGAACTACGACTCCATCCTGAAGAAGGGCCTGACAATCCTGCTGGAGCGTCTACTTGCCCGACTCACGGACCGGATCATCTGCGTCTGCCATTCCGACCTCGAGAAGGCCCTGCGGGCCGGGGTCGTCTCTGCAGGTCAGGCCCGGGTCATCCTGAATGGCATCGAACTGTCGCCTCACCAGGAACAGCGGCCCGCCGGGGGCGGCTTGAGGCGGGAGATCAGCCTCGACGATGACACAATCCTGATCGGCACCGTCGGACGCCTCCACATCCAGAAGGGCCAGCGACATCTCCTGGATGCCTTCGCCAGGCTGGGCCGGAGGATTCCCGGAACCCACCTGGTCCTCATCGGAGACGGCCCGGAGGCGGTCGGTTTGAAACGCCGTCATCGCGGATTGAACCTGGGGCGTCACGCCACCTTCCTCGGCGCCAGGGAGGACGTTGCGGATCTGCTACCCCAGCTCGATCTCTTCGTTCTGCCTTCCCTCTGGGAGGGGCTGCCTCTGACGTTGATGGAGGCCATGGCTGCTGGTCTGGCCGTGATCGCCACCGATGTGGATGGGAACTCGGAGCTCGTCGAGGACGGCTTCGACGGCATCCTGGTCCCCTCCGCTGATCCGGAGGCTCTGTGCGGAGCCATGGCCGTCCTCTGCAGCGATCCGGCTCGCAGGAAGTCCTTCGGTTCCCGGGCCCGGGAAAGGGCCATCCGGTCCTTCTCACACCATCGGATGGTCCTGGAAACCTCGGCCGTCTACAACGAGCTGCTTCAGGATTCCTGATGGATGTCGTCGTCTTCTCCAGTGCCTACTGGGACGAGCCGCTTTGGACCAACAAGCAGCACATCTCGGTTCAACTGGCCCGTCTGGGCCACCGGGTGGTCTTTGTGGAGCCCGGATTCGCCAGACCCATCTTGAACCGCAGACTCCGGAGAATGCCTGGAACAGGCGGCCCAGGATGCCCGCCCCTTCCCGTCTCGGGGACCTTCGCCTCCGAACAGGGCGTTCACATTCTCAGTCCTCTGCTGTTGCCCCTGAGGCGGGGACCGGAGTTCCTGCGCAGAGCAGCATGGCACCTGCTGTCAACCTGGATTCAGACCCTGATCCGCCAGCTCGGCTTTGGAGATCCCTGGGTCTATCTGGTCTATCACCCCGAAGGCTACCGGCTGCTGGACCACCTGTCCCCGGCCGTGACCCTCTACGACTGCGTCGACGACATCGCAAGCCAGCCTCACATCGCTTCCCGGCCGGCGCTGGCCCGCGGGGTTCGACAGGCCGAGGCCCGTCTGGTTGCCCGGGCAACATGCGTGACCGCAACGTCGAGACCCCTGGCGGAGCTTCGCGGAAAGGAGCACCCCCGCACGTTCTACGTCCCCAACGTGGGAGATCACGACCACTTCGCCAGAGCAGCCGAGTTGCCTCCAGCACCGGAGCTGGAGGGCATTCCTGCGCCTCGGATCGGGTTCGTGGGAGCCCTGGACCCCTACAAGGTCGACTACGACATACTCTCCACCATCACCAGCCAGGCTCCGGATCTGACACTCGTCCTTGCGGGGCCGGGGGAGACCGTCGGCGCCAACCCGCGCCTGGACAGCCTTCGCAATCGCCACAACTTTCGACTCCTGCCTCCATGGCCCTACGATCGACTGCCGGAACTCCTGGCAGGGATGGACTGTCTGATCCTTCCCTACCGTCTTTCGGAGCACACCCAATTCGTCTTCCCACTGAAGTTCTTCGAGTTCCTCGCCACGGGGAAACCCGTCGTGGCCAGCCCTCTCCCCAGTCTGAAGGAGTTCCAGGGAGTCCTGCCGTTCCCGGCCACCCGGACCGAATGGGTTTCCGCCATCCGCCAGGCCATTCACCTGCCTGCGGAAGGACGAGGCGCCCGGCAGCGCCTGGCCCGGAAGAACACCTGGGAGTCCCGGGCCGGCAAGCTGGTGGAGATCCTCCAGGAGCACATGGACAAGGAGTCAGGACCGTGAACCCTCTGGTCGTCGTCGATGTTCGCACCGTTCTCGGTCAGTTCACCGGCATCGGCCGCTACGCTCTGTCCTTGGTGCCGCTCATGATCCGGGCTCGACCGGACTGGCGGTTTCACCTGTTTGTCGCTGCCGGATCGGAGCCCCTGTTCGCCCATCTCGGCGACAGATGCACTGTCGAGGCCGCCCCACCGGTGCCGCAACACCCCGCTTCCGACTGGTGGCTGCACGTCACGCTTCCGGCCTGGTTGCGGCAGCATGAGGCGTCCCTGTTCTTCTCCGCCGCCAACTACTTGCCCATCCAATCGGGAGGGGCGAAGCGAGTCGTGACCATCCATGATCTGGTGCCCTACCGGTTTCCGGGCCTGGACCCCCTGAAGTTCGTCCTCTATCTGCGGGCCAATCTGCGCCTCTGTTCCTGGGTGGCGGACGCCATCGTCGCCGTCTCCCGGAACACGGCCAAGGAAGTGGAGCAGATCCTGGCGGCTCCTCGAGATCGGGTTCACGTCGTTCACAACGGAGTCGGCAGCGAGTTCCGGAAGCTGTCTGCGGAGGAGCTGGCAACCGTCCTGGCGTCCCGTCCGAACATCGCGGCCCTGGAACCGGGCTTCCTGCTCTCCGTAGGTACCCATACACCGAGGAAGAACTTCAGCCGCCTGATCGCCGCGATCGCGAAACTGCAGACCCGAGTGCCTTTGGTGCTGGCCGGTCCCTCCGGCCAGGCCCTGAGACTGGCTCGGACGGAGGCTCGGACCCAGGGCGTCGAGGAGCGAGTCCGGTTCATTGATTACCCCGACGACACAGGCCTGGTGGCCCTGTACAACATGGCGGGCCTTTTCGTCTTTCCCGCCCTCTACGAGGGATTCGGAATCCCCATGCTCGAGGCCATGGGGTGCGGCACGCCGGTGGCTGCCTCCAGCAGCTCCTGCCTCCCCGAGGTGGCCGGCGACCAGGCGGAGTACTTCGATCCCACGTCGACGGAGGACATGGCCAGAGTGATCAATCGAGTCCTGACCGATGACACTCTCCGAAACCGTCTGTCCCGCGAAGGACCCGGGAGGGCCGCTTCCTTCACCTGGCAATCAGCAGCCGAGTCGACCTGCCGCGTGCTCGAAGGAGTTCTGGAGTGAGGCCAAACAAAGATCCCGCCCTCGCCGGGCGCATGTCCCGTAGGGGGTCCCCTGGCCTATTCCGGATCCGTTCGCCCCACTAATGATGCCCGCATCCAAATTGGGGCGAAAGGAGGGGGGGACCCCCAGGGTGACATTCACCCCCCCCGCGCCCCCTTCCATGAAAAGATCCTGGGGATTGACTACCATT
>JAJFLN010000270.1 GCA_021772705.1 Candidatus Cloacimonadota bacterium
TCTCCCGCTGCCGTCTGCTCTGGCGTCTCGCTCATCTCTGTCATCCGTCTCCTGTCGATCCGATTCAGCGTTCCAGCTCACCGGCGATGATGTTGATGCTGCTCAAGGTGGCCACCATGTCGGCCACCATCTGTCCCTCCACCATGTGGGGCACGGCGGACATAATGGGGAAACATGGGGGGCGGACCCGGACCCGGTAGGGGTGTCCCGTCCCGTCGCTGACGATGTAGAAGCCGAGCTCACCGTTGGCGGCCTCCGTGGCGGAGTAGACCTCTCCAACCGGCGGCTCGATGCCTTTGATGATCAACTCGAACTGTTTGATGGTCCCCTCGATGCTGCCATAGACTTGGTCCTTCGGCGGCAGCACGACCCGAGGGTCATCGGCGTTGACCGGCCCGCCCGGAAGAGCGGCGATCAGCTGCTCCAGCAGTCGAGCCGACTGGCGCATCTCCTCCATACGAACCAGGTACCGATCGTAGGTGTCTCCCTGCTCGCCGACGGGGACATCGAACTCGAACCGGTCGTAGTACATGTAAGGGTTCGACTTCCGAAGGTCATGACTCACTCCGGCAGCCCGCAGGCAAGGTCCCGTGAAACCCCAGTTGACGGCGTCCTCGGCGCTGATGGAACCGACTCCAATGGTGCGGTCCTTGAAGATCCGGTTCTTCGTCAACAGGCCATCCACTTCGCCCATGACCTTGGGAAACTTGGTCTTCAGCAGCTTCGACAGCTGCTCGATCCAGCCGTCGGGCAGATCGGCCATCACGCCGCCGACCCGGGTGTAGGTGGTGGTCAGCCGGGCGCCGCAGAGCTCTTCGATCAGGTCGTAGAACTCCTCCCGGGTCTGGAAGAAGTACCAGAAGTTGGTCAGGGCTCCCAGGTCGATGGCGCAGGCTCCGATGCAGACCAGGTGGTCCATGATCCGGGACATCTCGCTGACGATCATCCGGATGAAGACGCACCGCTCGGGCAGTTCGAATTCGAAGAACTCCTCCACGGCCTGGCAGTAGCCCACGTTGTTCATCATGGCCGAGCAGTAGTTGAGACGGTCCGTGTAGGGGATGACCTCCGTGTAGGTCCCCTTCTCGGCTGACTTCTCGAAGGCCCGGTGCAGATAGCCGATCTCGGGGAGACACTTGATGATCGTCTCTCCGTCGAGCTCGCAGAGAAATCGGAACGTGCCATGGGTCGCCGGATGGGACGGCCCGATGTTGACCGTCATGGTGTTGGCAAGTGGATCGCGTTCGATGTCGGCTTGCATGAGTCGCTCCCTGGAGAGGTCCGTCCAGGGCGGATCAGTCGGCGCCGGGAATCAGCGGCTGCCGGTGGCAGATATCGTAGTCTTTCCGCAGGGGATGACCTTCGAAGCCCTCGTACATCAGGATTCGCTTCAGGTAGGGATGGCCATCGAAGCGGACGCCGAACATGTCCCACACTTCCCGCTCATACCAGTTGGCCGTGGCGTAGAGCGGGCAGAGGGAGGGCACGCGGCACTTCTTCTCCGCCTCGTCGACACCCACCTTGAGAAAGAGCCGGTCCCGTTCCTTCAGGGAGTAGAAGTTGTACAGCACTTCGAACCTAGGCGTCCGTTCCAGCTCGCTGGCGTCGATGCAGGACAGGTCGGCCAGGAGATCGAAGGAGAGCTCCTCCTTCAGATACCGGGCAACCTCGACCAGGTTGTCCCCCGGCAGGAAGAAGCCCGGAAATGGTGTGGCGAGATCGAACTCCTTCAGGTAGGAGAACTTCTCCTGAAGCAACTTTCCGGCATTGCGTGGTTCAGTCATGATCAAGGGATGTCACGGAGCCCCGCCAGGGGCGTCTGGGAATCGCCAGTATACGACCGGCGCGACGGCGAGCGCAATCGTGGGAAACGGCAAAGGGAGCGACGGCGAAACCTGGGAAGGAGGTCGAACCGCAAGCCACCGGGATAGAACGAATCGTCACGACGATGCAGTGACGGAAGACACGAGATCATGGAGCCGAGCCAGGGGCCCGGGCCGGCCGAGACACATCAGTGCTGCTTGACGTGGCTCCTAGGCCGGGTGGCCTCCTCGGAGGGAGCCTCGCCGTCAATAACGGGGAGCTGACCCTGGGCGACCCGGGACGGACGCTGGGCCAGGTCCTCGCCCTTCTCGATCTTCTCCATCAACATGATCAGGGCGTCCAGGACGGCCTCGGGACGGGGGGGGCAGCCGGGGATGTAGATATCCACGGGGATGATCCGGTCGATTCCCTGCAAGGTGGCGTAGTTGTCGTAGAAGCCGCCGGAGGAGGCACAGACCCCCATGCTGATGACCCACTTCGGCTCCAGCATCTGGTCGTAGATGCGCTTCAACACGGGAGCCATCTTCTGGGAAATCGTGCCAGCCACGATCAACAGGTCGGACTGGCGGGGTGAGAATCGAACCACCTCGGCACCGAAACGGCTCACGTCATACCGGGAGCCGACGACGGCCATGTACTCGATGCCGCAGCAGGCTGTGCCATAAGGCAGGGGAAAGAGCGAGAACTTTCGAGCCCAGCCAAGGGCCGTGTCGAGCATGGTGGTCAGGATGGGGTCGCTACCCGGGCCGGACTTCACTCCCATTCCAGGGCTCCCTTCTTCCAGGCATAAACGAGGCCGTCGACGATGAGAGCCATGAAGATGCCGACCATGATGAAGCCCTCCACGCCGAGGCGGCGGAACAGGACCGCCCAGGGGTAGAGGAGGGCCACCTCCACATCGAAGAGGATGAAGAGGAGAGCCACGACGAAGTACCGGACGTGGAACCGCCTCCGGGCGTCGACCTTCGTCTCGATCCCGCACTCGTAGGTGGAACCCTTCACCGCGTTGGGCCGCCGCTCGCCGAAGAAGGAATCGACGAAGAGTATCCCGCCGGCCACGGCGCAGGCGAAGAAGAAAAGAATGCCGATGGGGAAGAACTCGGACATGACCAGGAAAGATAACACGGCAGAGGGGTACCTGACCAAGGGGGTTCTGCTCTCATGGAGATCCGGGGATCCAGGGACACACGACTGGACCCGAACTCCGAGAGGTCACCCGACCCAGCAGGTTCGCCTGGCGAGTTCGGGTCCAGTCGTGTGTCCCCGGATCTCTGTGATGAGCCAGGTTGACGGGAAGGCAGCCCTGTTCCCCGTCGTCCTCCTGTAATACCCTGATCTGGTGACCAACTCCGTCGCACGCTACGTTCTGCAGGATCGGATCCGGGCCCTGGGAGGCAACGTGACCTGCTTCCGGGCAACCGAGCCCGGACTGGATCGAATCGTGGAGCTCCGTGTCCTTCCCATCAAGGAGGCCCTGGGACCGGCGGCAACGGATCGGTTCAGCCGGGAAGTCCGGGCCCTCGCCGGATTCGACCACCCCAGTCTCATCCAGGTCCTGGACGTGGGAAAGACTCAGGAGTGCCACTTCTACACGACCTACTACCGGAAGGCGCTGCCAGTGTCGGAGATCTTGAGGAACTCTCGCTTTCCAGAGCGGCGAGTCCTGCTGGTGGCGAAGGCGATCGGGTCCGGTCTCGGCTATCTGCACAGAAAGGGCCTGCTCCACTGTAGCGTGGCGGCACAGGACCTGTTCTTCGACGAGGCTCTGGAGCGATTCTACTTCGGCGACTACGGGACCATGGAACCCATCGAAAACGTGGCGGGCCGGCTCGCATCGGGTGAGGCGGGCCGGCTGCCGCTGGTACCGGAGATCATGCAGCAGGGGGAGGCAGACATCCGTTCCGATCTGTTCCTGCTGGCAGCCACGCTCCACGAGATGGTCACCGGTCTAGATCCCCTGACCCAGATGGGGGCCGCTGGCGGAGACAGCCACATCACGCCGCCCAGAGAGGTGCTGCCAGCACTTGGCCTGGAGACAGAGGCCTTCCTGGTGAAGGCCCTGCAGTTCAAACCGGCGGACCGGTTCCAGACGGGCGCCGAGCTCGCGGCGGCGGCGGACTCGGCTCTTCGGGCCCTCGAACTGAAAGAAAGCATGGAGAGGCGGGATGCCGGGGCCAGGATGCCGGATCAGGCGGCAGGCGGCGGTCCCGTCCCGCCAGGCGGCACGGTCCCTTCCGGTGTCTCGGGCAGCCGGTCTCGCGCCGCCTCGACGTCCCGGAAGGGCTCCCGTCTGGGGCTCGAAGCAGCCCGGCCGTCCCAGAAACCGCTCATCAGCGACTCCGCGGCGGCCCTGGAGAAACTGACGTCCACCATCGGCCCTGTTCTCTCCGAGGCCAGCAGCGGACAGAAGAAGTTGGCCCTGGCCGGGACGCTGTTCCTGTTCTTGCTGCTGGCCTTCTTAATGGGGAGCCGAAACCGCGCAGTCCTGGACCCGCAGCCGGCAGCGAAGGTCCGTCCCCCCGTGGCAACGAAGGGTGTCCGGGCCCTGGCCACCCGGCCGCTGGCCGATGCCCGGGAGGCGGCGGCCGACATCCTGACACGGATGAGAACTCAGGTCCGAAGCGATCCGACGGACACGATCTCGTTCCGGGATCGATGGCAGGTACTGCGACGCTGGTACGTGACCCGGCCAGTGGCGGAGCGGTCGCGATACTTCGAATGGGATGAGCTGATCCGGGTCAAGCTGGAGTTTGCGTCTGACCCCCGGAAGGCGAGCCGGCGGCTGGACTCGCTCTACCAGGAAATTGGCCCCTCCCTGTGAGAGACTGAAAGCTAGTTTCCGTCCGGACGGGAACGAGCTAAGGACTCTCGGGATTCATGAACCTCCAAGAGCGACTCGATTTCAGCGCCATCGTCACGGGCCTGGTCTTCAGCCTGGTCATCGCCGGCCTGCTGGCCGTGCTGGCTGGCGGCGCCATCTCGGCCGTCTGGGTGGGACAGGGGATGACTCAGGCACAGATCGAGTCGCGACTCAACAGCGACCCAGGCTTTCTCCTGGTCTGCCTGATCCTCAGCTTCGGCGCCAGCTTCGGAGCCGGATTCATCGCCGCACGACGGGCCGGAAACGACGAGATGCTCAACGCCGGAGCTTCGGGACTCGCCCTGCTCGTTTCGTCCCTCATCTTCTATGTTCCCCTGGGCATGGGCGCCTTTCCTCTTTGGTACACGTTGCCGGCTTACCTGCTGACGATCCCCCTGTCGCTGCTGGGAGGCTATGTGATCTTCCTCAAGGAGGAGGGCAAATAAGGCCTAGGCACAATACCCCTGAATTAGTGGCAGGAATGTTTGAAAACGAGGGCTCTGCCCTCGAACTCCCGCCAGGGGTCATCGGCCCCTGGACCCGGGTGAACAGGTCAAGCTTTCGTATGTCATTCAAGTGTTCATCAACACTCTCAGTCCCACCAGTCCAATTGGGGGTTTGGGGGAGCTGGCTCCCCCAACGGGGTGTGGGGC
>JAJFLN010000028.1 GCA_021772705.1 Candidatus Cloacimonadota bacterium
TTGATTGTGCCGTCGCCAGCCGGGATCTTCACTTCCGCGAGCGCCGCACACAGGCGATCCATGGCCAGCCGTGCACCGGTCAGGTCCGTCTCCGGTAGAAGGATCGCGAATTCTTCCCCGCCATAGCGGCAGACCATGTCGTGCTCCCGCATCATCTCCTGAATATGCGAAACCAAGGCCTTCAAGACCTGATCGCCAATTGCATGACCGTGCGTGTCATTGACCTTCTTGAAGTGATCCACGTCCAGGATCAGCAGACTCAGCTTCCGCTCGTAGCGTCCGGAACGGGAGAGCTCCTCTTCCAGTCGCTGAGAGAGATGGCGCCGGTTGAAGGCTCCCGTGAGCTCATCGGTGATTGAGAGGCGCTGCGTCTCCCGGTAGAGGCGGACGAGCTTTCGATTGGCCTCGGCCAGCTCATCTTCCCTGACCCGGAGTTTCCTGGCCACGTATCCGCTGGAGAGGCTGGTCAGGAGGAGGCAGAAACCGACCATGACCGATGCGGAGAGGAAGTAGGCCGTGTTGAGGCAGTGCGCCTTGTGCCCCACGCTGGACAGGAACTGCGAATGAGGCACCACCTCGCTCCACTCGAGCCATGTGAGGAGTGAGAAGAGCATGGCGCCGCCGACGGCGGACTTCAAGCCGGCCCTGAAATTCACGTGAAGGGCGGTTCCTGCGACCTGAATGAAGAGGAAAGGTATGAAGATGCTCTCCACACCACCGGTGAAGTGAATGATCAAGCCGATGGTCGCCATGTCCGACACGATGCTCAGTTCCGTCAGGGTGTCGCTGTGAATGCCGCGACGATGGCAACGGCGCCGCCCCTCGTTGAGCAAGAACAGCGGGGTCAAGGCTGCCAGGGCATAGGCGTTGAAAGCGACGCCGCCGAAAGCAACGAGAATCATGTAGATCGCCACGAGACCGACCAGGACGCCACAGCGAAACCGGACGGCCCAGATCTGCTTCTCCCGGAACTCTCTGGATATTTTGTGGTTATCAGACATGGCACGCCTCTCCGGCAGACAGCCTTGGAGAGTGTGCGAATTATAAGGAAACCCTCACCCGGTGGGAACCCCCTGAATGCTCCTGGGGGAGCTGGGACGACAAAGGAGATTACACGGAGATTTCAGAGGTCACCGAGGCCACGGAGGACTCTCGAGAAGACCTCGTACTCCAGGTGCCGGGGAGCTGGCGGCCATATCGTAGGAACCTGCCGAGGGGCTGGACACGCTCGCTCACCCAAATCTGTGTTCCCTGTGACTCCGTGACCTCCGTGATCCTCAATAGGGGGCAGTCCCGTCGAGGAGGTCATGCCGGGCAGGCAAACTGGACACGCTTTCCCCGGATTTCAATCGGGCAGGCCGCCGGAGCTGGGGACCATGGCTTCCACGCCTCTCTTGGTCAGCTCCTCGAGCAGCTCTTCCGGGTTGGCCACCTGACAGGGTGTCAGGGCTCCCGAGAGGCCATGGTCCGGCCGGCAGAGCAGCTGAGAGAGGTAGGAGGCGGTCACGGCGGTCAAGCCGTAGGGGTCCTTGCCCTCCAGAGTGGCGAACTGACGCATCCCCTGGGAGCAGGTCGACTCGGCGTAGATGGTGAACCGGGTCCGCTCCCTCTCGGCGTCGCTGGGTCCTTCGGCTTGACCGTCGATCCATCCCTCCATCAGTCGGCCCAACGGGCTGGAGGCCAGAAAGGGAATCATGGGTCCCGCGGCCCGGAGAAACAGGCCGGCCATCAGGTTGGAGACCGTGAATACACGGACCGTGCGTGCTCCCGTGGTGCGTGGGGCAGTCACCACATCGCCCCAGGGAACGCTGACGACATGCCTCGCCCCCAGTGGAGCGGGGAAGGGAACACCGCGGCCGTGTCGTCCCGGCGCCTCCTTGACCCAGTCGCCGTCCCGATAGGCCAGGCCGCCTCGGGCCATGATCCCGAGGGCGCTGCGCATGGTGCCCCGTGTGATGGCAGCTCCCGAAGTTCCAAACGCCAGATCCACCTGGGCCACATCATCCACGCCATTACAGGCGAACCAGGCACAGAGGTCCGTGGGAACCACATCGAAGCCGGCCGCATTCAGTAGAACCACACCGGCATCCCGGGCTTCCTGGTCCCGGCGATAGGTGTCCAGCATGTAGTGGCACTCGCCGGTGACGTCGACGAAGTGCGTGCCCGACGCCAGTGCCGCGTCCTGAACCGGCTTCCCCAGGTCGGCAAAGGGACCGGCGCAGGTGAGAACCACCCGTGCCCGGGAGACGGCCTTCCCCAGAGGCCCGGGATCGAACACGTCCAGGGGCAAGACTTCCGGGTTCGATTCGAGCTGCCCCTTCATGGCCTGCAGCCGGCCCTCGTTCCTGCCGGAGATTGCGAACTTCAGGCCCCGCCGCTCCAGCTCCAGGGCGGTCAACTTGCCGGTGAAACCCGAAGCCCCGTAGAGCAGCACGTCCAGTTCCCGGTTCGATTTGTCTGTTGTCATGGTGGAGGTCCCCTGGTGATCCCTGATCAGCTCCGATCCCGGAGTGCGATCAGCTGGATGAGATTCGACTCCCGCCGGAAGTCCTGTCCTGGCTCGAAGAGTTCCGGTGCAGTCATCTGGGGGTTTCCAAAGGTAGGGACTGCTGGTTCCTGGGCCTCCCCAATGCTATCACGGCACCGCCATCTCATAGGAAGGGCTCTGGCTGCCGATATCTGGATCAGCTACTTCCATCACCCGCTGCAGTCTGGCGGTTACCCGGCAAACTCCCATGAGAATTCGTCGTCTACTGCCCGCGGTATTGCTGCTACTGTCCATGACCTCTGTCTGCCTCGCCGCAGCTCGCCAGGTCGCCGTCGTCGTCGGGGAAAACGAGGCACCGGGCTGGCCCGGAGCGCTTGTCATGAAAGACATCATGCAGAACCCGACGATCATAGGCCTGCTCCCGGAGGGAACGGAGGTCTATGTTCTGGAACATCTGTCGGATGACAGCCACTCCTATGTAGCGGCAGATCGCATTCGCGGCTGGGTGAAGAAGAAGTACATCCGAGCTCTCCCCGGCGTCCAGAAGCGCAGCAGGAGCTCGGCTCGGCGCAAGCCGGTTCTCTTCTCCGACGTGCCGAAGAGCCACTGGGCACGCAAGGCCGTCGAGCGCCTCGTGTCCGCCGGCCTGATCGCCAACAACACCAGCCGATTCCGCGGAAACAAGGGCGTGACACGCTACGAACTCGCGGTGGTCCTCGATCGAGCTCACCGCAGAGCAGAGCAATCCCGCGCCAGCATCGAGTCTCGCCTCAAGGCACTCGAAAGCGGTCGCTCGGGCAGCGCCAAGCCTGGCGGCCAGTACCAGCACCTGCTCTCCCTGGCCCACACCCTCCGCCGGCTGGAAGCCCAGTCCGAGGAGATGCGCGGCCGCCTCGACGCCCTCGAACCCGACAAGAACTGGGAAATGGCCCGCCGCCTCCGCGCCATCGAGCACCGCCTCGACTCCATCGAGCGCGTCCTCGACCATGGGTGAGAGCTCCGCTCGAACGCCTTCTTGCCGACACGACCCATAGGGAGCATTGAGGGCTGACCCACGAGGCTCCCGGCATGGGGATCCCCCAGGCCGGGTGCATGTCCCCCCCCAGGCCCGCTACCTGGCGTCCGGAGGCCTTTGCGGGTAGCATGATGGTCTGCTGTCGGGCGCCTCTGCCGATGGCGAAAACCATGGAGCGATTCCTGAAGATCATACAGCGGGTGATGCCGATCGCGATCTGCCTGACGGCTCCCTGCTGGGGCCAGACCGAGCTCGATCACTCCAGGCCAGTGACGGAGACATCTCCGCCGATCGTCGAGGCTTCCGCCTCAGCCGCGGGAAGCTCGGTTTTGACGGCAACCACGGGGTCCGTCGAGGCCAGTGCTTCTCAGACTGCCTCCGTTCCAGTCAGCTCCGTTCCCTGGGGATCGTCTCTGGTGGAGTACCTGAAGCTTCTGGAGGACGAGAGCGCCGTTCCGGAGCAGCTGGAGCGAGCCCGGAGGGAGTTCGATTCCCGGTTTTCCACCCAAATCTCCACCTCCAGGTGAGTCCCCGGGCGGGGGCCACTGAGACGGAGCGGGAGTCTCGCCTGGTGTCACGGGTCCAGGCACCAGGGTTCAGGAGAAGCCGAGGCCCCTCTTCATGGTAAGATCAGGTATCGGTCGGGCCCCTGGGAAGTTCACGGCCCCGACCCCTTCGCATGCCTTACGTGATCAGCATTGTCGGCGATCGTCTGGAGAAGGAATACTTCTTCGACAAGTCGCCCATCGTCATCGGACGGCTGCAACGTAATGACATCTTCATCCAGGATAATCAGATATCCCGGCAGCATGCCCAGATCGTCCAGAATGGCGACGCCTTCACCATCGAAGACCTGAACAGCACTAACTTCGTCTATCTCAACAGGAAGAAGGTGCTCAAGGCTCCTTTGAGCCACGGGGACATCGTCAACGTCGGCGGAGCGGCGAACCTCCTCTTTCTCGTGGAGCCCGATGCGGAGCTGGCGGATCGGGTACTTCGGGAGATCACCGACAGCCAGCCGGAGTTCACCTCCGAGGCCCTTCAGCTGAGGCAGACCATGGAGTCCCTGGCCGGGGAGCTCAGCAGCGGCGACGGCCAGATGGCCCCCCCTATCCAGGATCCGGAGGAGCCCTCCGCTTCGTCCTCGGGCCTTACCCGGAACGTGGACGACTTCCAGGCCCTGTACGAGATCAGCTACTGCGTCAACTCCACCCTGAAGCTGGATCAGGTGCTGTCCCTCCTGGTGACGAAGATGCTGGCCGTGTTCTCGGCGGATCGGGGCTGCATCATGCTCCGGCCCAAGGACAGGCGTGCCCTCTCCATTGCTCTGGCCCGAAGCCGAGGCGGCGAACTGGCGAGCAAGGGTGACTTCAGCCTGGACGTGGCCAACCGGTCCATCGATCTGGGCCGAGCTCTGATCCATCCGGAAGACGGTAGATCCGCCGGCGGGGCGGTGGTGATGTGCGCCCCTCTCCGGGTGAAGTCGGAGGTCATAGGTGTCATCTACTGCGACTCCACGACCCGGGCCGATCCCTTTCACCGCAAGGACCTGCTCCTCTTCGAGGCCCTCAGCCATCAGGCTGCCATCGCCATCGACAACGCCCGCCTCACGGAGGATCTGAGGAAGAAGCAGCAGAAGCTGGAGGAAGCGAACGAGGAGCTGCGGGATCGGTCGACACGCCTGCAGATCGCCAAGGAGCACCTGGATCGGAAGGTCGCCGAGCTGGAAGCCCTGAACGCCGTCAGCAAGGGCATGAACATGGTGAGCGACCGGGACAGCGTGCTGCAGCTGATCCTGGAGAAGATGGTGGATCTCCTGAAGGCCGAGCGGGGCTCGGTCCTCCTCTGCAACGAGGAGACGGACTACATGGACGTCGGAGCGGTCCTGGGAATGCCGAAGAACAGCAAGCCCAAGGAAGGCCCGAAGCTGAAGATCGGCGAAGGTATTGCCGGTCAGGCCCTGAAGCTCGGCTCGGCCGTCATCGCGCCGGAGGGCCACAGGAATGCCTCCTTCAAGTCCCTGGTGGATCGGGACCGGAACATCCGATCCTTGCTCTGCGTCCCCCTGCTGCATAACGACCGCCGCATCGGGGTCATCAACATCACGAACAAGCAGGGTGGGGCCAACTTCGAGGAGAGCGACAAGCCGCTGGCCATGACTCTAGCCAAGCAGGCAGCCATCACGATCGAGAGCGCCCGTCTCTACAACGAGGCGATCTTCGACGGCCTGACCAACCTGAATGTCCACCGGTACTTCCAGGTCTGGCTCGACAAGGAGTTCCAGCGCACCAAGCGCTTCAATGCCCCGCTCTCGCTGGTCATGATCGACATCGACAACTTCAAAGCAGTCAACGACAACTACGGCCACCAGTTCGGCGACGTCATCTTGCAGGAGGTGGCGGACCTGGTCCGGAAGTCCGTTCGCAGCATCGACCTGGCGGCTCGCTACGGCGGCGAGGAGTTCGCCGTCATCCTGCCCGAGACCGACGAGGAAGGCGCCCGGGTCTTCGCCGAGCGATTACGCATCAAGATCGCCCAGGCCAAGTACTGCTATCAGGAAACGGTCCTGCCTGTGACGGTCTCCATGGGTATCGCCACCTTCCCTCGTCACAAGGCCGAGAACAAGGACCAGCTGATCCGGTTTGCCGACCGGGCCCTCTACTATTCGAAGGCCACGGGCAAGAACAAGGTGTCCCTCTACAGCGACGAGATGGATGCCCTGGCTGAGGGCGAGGCCGATTCCAACCGCCTCGAAGGCTCCGATGGCTCGTAGTCTGCTGTTGCTCGTCTTGCTGGTGGCCGCAGCCGGCTGCGGCCACCAGCAAGACGAGCAACAGCAGACTACGAGCCATCGGAGCCTTCGAGGC
>JAJFLN010000271.1 GCA_021772705.1 Candidatus Cloacimonadota bacterium
CGACTGAATGGCCGAGTTTTCCCGATCCGTTCGTCCTGAGCCTGTCGAAGCATGTCCTGAGCTACGCCGAAGGGGATGAATGGAGCGGGCGGCCATATCGTCTGAGCCATCTGTCGAAGCATGTCCTGAGCGACGCCGAAGGGGATGAATGGAGCGGGCGGCCATATCGTCTGCAGCGGACCGATCACCTGCAGTTTCCATCAACCCACCAGCTTCTGGAACATCCGGAGCTCCGGCGTCTCGGCGATCTGGATCGTCCCGGATCTGTGGGACTGGGCCAGAGCCTTCCCGAGGCGGACGAAGGAAGCCCGCATCTTGTTCCTGTACTGCTCGAGCCCCGCCGATAGGATGCTGGTCCTGACGGCGCCGCCGGAGACATCGGTCTTCTTCGAGAGGGACCGGAGATAGTCCTGGTAGCGTGTGATCTCGTAGTAGTGGACCAGGAGGTTCTTGTCCTTGATCTCGCCGTGCCTGCAGAGTTCGAAGGTGTCCACGCCGATCTTGAATAGCAATCGGCTGAGGCGGGCCTTCAGCTCCGCTTCCTTCAGCTGCTGGGCGATGTTCAGGACCTCGAGCTTGAAGCTCTTCTCTACCTTGGCCCGGACCCTCTCGTTGAAGGCCCGATCTTCCTCGGAGGCCGGGGCCGGTGGTGTCGAGATGTAGGGCAGGGAGGCCGAGGGATCATCGAGGCCAATGTCTCGGCGTTGCTGGATCAACTCCTCCACGTCGACTCCCTTGGAGGTGAGGATCTCGATGGCCTGCTGCCGGACCTGGGCATCATTGTCGTCGATCCGCCGGGTCAGGGCCGAGATGGCCAGGTCTGTGCTCGAGTCGGCCAGGCATTTGATGGCCCGGAGGCGAACGCCCTCGTAGGAATCGCTGGCGGCGCGGATCAGCAAGGCCTCCAGGTCGAGCTTGGTGAGCTGGGCGATGGCGTAGACGGCGCTCTCTCGCATGGCGACCTGATCGCTGGAGAGCATGCTGCCCAGGTACTCCCTGACGTGGGGATCTCCGAACTGACCCAGGGCCTTCACCACGTTCGACTTCACCCGGTTGTTGGGGTCTTCCAGCAGGGGAATCAGCATGGAGATGTGGCTCTCGTTGCCAAGGCTCTCGAAGACTTCCACCGCATTGGCCCGGACCCGGTCATCGGTGCTCTGCAGGTAGTCCACGACCTTGTCCAGCACTGACCTGTCGGTGGTCTGACGGAGCTGTGCGAGCAAGGTGGCCTGTTCCGTTGCCTCCGTCGCCTTCTTCAACTCCGCCATGAGCTTCTTCGATGACGGCGTGGGGGCCACCGCCGGTGCTGGCGATTGCTGGGCCGCCTGCATCACGGCAGCCACGCTCAGCTGCTGGGTTTGCCTGCCTCCAGCGGCGAGGTAGTTACTCGCTTTCTTGGCCAGGAAGGCAATGTCGCCGTCCTGAGAGTTGCAGAGCTCCGTCAGCCTCGACTTCAGGGCTCCCATTCGATCGACCGAAACGGTATCGCCGATGGAGATCCGCGTGATGGTGGTCAGGGCCAGCTGCTGGATCTCGGGATCCGGATCACCCAGATCCTCGATGATTCGCTGAATCTTCAGTGACATCAGGACCAGGTCTTCAGGCCCGGGAGGGCGCCGCTGACAGGCTGCCGATCTCACCCAGTATCTTGCGGATCGGCTCCCCATCCTTGTCGGGGAGTGTCAACTGGCCCTTGGCCAGCAACTCGGCGGCTTGCTTGCCAAGGAGGGCGAAGGAGGCTTTGATCTTCTGTTGCAGGTGTTCGATGGCAGACTTTCGAGTTTCGTCTTCCGGATCGCCTCGTTTCACCATGTAGTTTCTGAGGAAGTCCTGATAACGCAGCACTTCGTAGAAGATGCTGTCCAGGTTCTCGTGGGTGATGGCGTTGAGCCGGCAAAGCTGGTAGATCTCCGTGCCCAGGCTGCGATAGAGGTCCTCGATTCCAGGAGGCGCCGCTGGCTGGGAGGGCCGGGTCTCCTGTCGAGGCTTGGCTTTCAGCGATGCCTGGGTGTCTGCCGCGGCCTGGGCCGTCGAGCCGGTCATGGCGGCCCGCTGGCTCTGCAGGAGGCCCTTGATTGATCGGAGACTCTCGGAGGCTGCCTCACAGATGTTGATGTCCAGATCGTTCAGCATGCGCTTCAGGGCCGTCACCGAATCCCGTGTCGGGAACTTGGCCAGAGCCCGGGTCGCCCGAAGCCGAACGCCCTCATAAGGGTCCTGAAGGGCCCGGGTCAGCAGGGCCTCGGTGTACGGTCGATCCAGGCGAGACAGGACGTAGACCGCCGTCTCTCTCATGCTCATGGTCGGGTGGGTGAGCATGGTCGTCACCGCCGGCTCCAGCTCCCGATAGCCCATCCGGTCCAGCGCCAGGATTGCGTTTCCTCGGGCCCGGTTGTTCGTGTCCTGTAGCAGTGGGACCAGCTTGGCCGAGTGGCTGGCGTCCCCCAGCTGCTCGAAGACCTCGATGGCGTTGGCCCGGACGCGATCGTCGGCGTGGGTCAGGGCTGACTCGATTGCCGCCAGGTCGTCCCGGGTTCCCTTCGTTGACATCTGAATGAGAAGGGAGGCCAGGTAAGTCGGCTCCAGATCGTCGGTCAGGAGCTGAAGAATCTCCTCACGTCCCAGCTGCGCCGGGTCCTTCCGCATCGGAGGCTGGGGCGACGGCGGCTCCGGTGACGGCGGGGAAGCCGCGTCAACCTGTGGGACGGGCTCGACGGCCGGTGCGGGCTCGACCGGCTCAATTGGCGCGGGGCTCGCAGGCACCAACGGCACCTCTTTGATGGCAGGAACTCCCGGAGCCAGAGGCTCCACTTCCGTCGGAACCTCGACCTGGACCGGAGGAGCCTGGGTGCCTACTTCCTCGGTTGCATCCCCTGACAGGCACTCCTTGAAGTGACTGTCGATGTGATTGAACGCCTTCCTGGCAAGGAAGACCACGTCGGGATTCTCGGAGGTCGACAGCGGCTTCAGCTGCCTGGCGATATCGCGAATCTCCGAAGGAGCATCGACGATCTGCCGGCTCAACCGGGTGATGCTCATCAGAGCGAAGGTCTTGATCTGAGGATCCGGGTGAGACAGATCAGCACAGATCTTCGCCAGATTGACTGCCATCGACCGGCCTCCCGCAGGGTCGAAATATCAAGAGCCCGTGCCTGTCCCGGGCCGATTCGAGTCGCTGCTGCACTTCTACCATCATCCCATGACGGCCAGCTCACGACTCCAGGCCCCATCATAGCCGAGGCCGACCCGGAAATCAAAGCGATCAACAGGGGTGCATGTCCCGTAGGGGGTCCCCTCCTCCGTTCGCCCCACTATGGATGCCCGCATCCAAGACGACTACTATGGATGCCCGCATCCAGGACGACTGAATGGCCGAGTTTTCCCGATCCGTTCGTCCTGAGCCTGTCGAAGCATGTCCTGAGCTACGCCGAAGGG
>JAJFLN010000272.1 GCA_021772705.1 Candidatus Cloacimonadota bacterium
GCGTTGGGCTGTCCCGTCTGGGAGTGACTGCCACAACCGGGCCGGCCGACGTTTCCCGTCAGCAAGTGCAGGTTGATCAGACCGATGGTGTTGTGCTGTCCATGGAGCATCTGGTTGTATCCGATTCCCCAGAAGGTCAACACCCCTCCACGTCCCCGTTCTCGACCCTTGATGGAGGCCGTCGCCCACTCCTGAGCGATCTTCTCGATCTGCTCCACCGTGATCCGGCCCCGGTCCAGGAGTTGCAGCCTTTCGATGCACTGCTGCGGCGAGTACCGTGTCTTGACGCCCTCGACGTACTCCTTCCAGCCGTTGACATTCTTGTCCAGCCACTCTTCCGGCATGCAGGCTTCTGGATACTTCGTCAGCAGCACGTGAGCGATGGCATTGTGGTAGGAGATGTCTCCATTCATCGTCGCCAGGTGATAGCTGTTCCTGGGATTGATGGCTTCAAGACCGAGGACGGTTCCCGTCTTTCTCGGATCCGAGACGAGGGTCGGAATGTCCTTCCTCTTCTTGTGGTCCGCTACACGCCAGAACAGGATCGGGTGGGCCTCCCGGGCGTTGTGTCCCCAGAACGTGATGAAGTCAGCCTCTTCGATGTCCTCGTAGCTCGTGGGCGGCGCGTCGGACCCGTAGGAATGGAAGTAGCCCGTGACGGCGGAGGTCATGCACATCCTGGCGTTGGCCTCGATCGAGTTGGAACCGATGACCCCCTTCATCAGAAGATTCTCGATCCACTGGGCCTCCATCGTCAGCTGTCCCGAACCGTTCAGGCCAATCTGATTAGGGCCCTTCTTCTTGATGATCTCCGCGACCCTGTCAGCGATCAACTCCTCGGCTTCCTCGTAGGTCCCTTCCCGGAAGACGTCGTCGTCGAAGCGTCCCTTGGTGGACGAAACGTGGCCCCTGAGAGGATCGCTCATGTCCTTCCGGATCAGCACTTTCTCCAGGCGATCCCGATAGATCGGCTCGTGGGCGTTCAGACCCTTGATGCACTGGATTCCTCGGTTCGAGGGGTGCTTCTTGTCCGGGACCATCCCGACGACCTTGCCGTCTTGAACTTTGATCAGCGTTCCACACCCCACGCCGCAGTAAGGACAGGCGGCCTGCAGGAGGCGGACTCCCTCGGAGGTCTGGGCCGGTGCCTCCGTGGTGGCAGCCACCATCTCGTTGGGGAACATCGCGCACGTCGTGCAGGCCACGCCAGCACCCGAGGCCATCTTCATGAAGTCCCGGCGATTGAAATCGGTCATTCCGCGTCTGCGTGCCATTTCGATAGTCCTCCTGAGTCCTAGTCACTTCCGGATCTCGAGTTTTGTGACTCCCGCACATTTTGTGCCGGCTGAGTTGTTGGGTTTCCTTGTAACGCCAGATCCTTTTCTGCAAGGACCGTCATCGGTGGCTTCGGGAATGTGGACCACTGCCGCATGTAGGCCACGATGTCGTCGATGTCCTGGGCAGGAAGCTCCGATACACCCTGGGCGCCTTCGCCGAATGGCCGCATGGCCGTTCCATTTCTTCCCCGGGCAATCGTTGCCTGGAGATATCCATCGGTGGCAGCAGCCAGGAATTCCGGATTGTTGAGGGCCGGGGCCCATGGCAGGTTGCTGTCGGCTCCCGCCTCAGGGCGGCCATCCTGTCCGTGGCATCCGGAGCAGTGGGTCAGATAGAGGGATTTTCCTCTGCCCAGGTCCCAGGGAATCACGAAGCGATGGGGAACTCCCTCCGCCTGGGGGACGTTCTCCCGGGAGCGAAGGAAGGCCACTATGTCGTTGACCTGATCGCTTGTCAGATCCAGGATTGACTGAGCTCCCTTCTTCACGGGTCTCATCGGCGTACCTTCCCGCCCGACCACCATCGAAGCCAGCAGGAAGCCATCGGATGCGGCCTTCAGGAATCCACTGTTTGTCAGGGCCGGACCGCTGGCTCCCTCTCCGTCCACGCCGTGACACCCGGAGCACGATGAGGCGAACCAGGTTTCGCCCAGCTCAGGCCGACCGTTGGGAGACCGCATGATCGCTGTTTGCGTCTGCCTTTGCAGTGACCGTAGGTAGGACACGATGTTGACGATCTGTGAGGGACTGAGCTCCGCGGCACCTTGCTGCCCCTTCAGGAAAGGCCGCATGGCCGTACCGGTCTTGCCATAGGCAATCCAGTGGTAGAGCATCATGTCACTCGAGGAGTCGAGGAAGATCGGATTCGACAGCTGAGGTCCAACTCCACCCTCGGCCTGGGTGCCGTGGCATCCGGCGCACATTCCGGCATAGAGGAGCTTTCCAGCATCCCAGTCACCACGAAGGCTCTCGGTGGGCAGCGTCGCCAGGGGTTCGGTCTGCCAGCTTCTGATGTAGCGAATCATGGAGGCCACGTCGGGACTCGAGAAGTGACGCCATGCAGGCATGCCCGTTCCCGGCCTGCCTGCTGTGATCGCTCTGTACAGATAGAGGTCGTCGACCCGGGTCAAGAACTCCGGAGCGTTCAGGGACGGCCCCAGATCTCCGGCTCCATTGGAACCGTGACAGGTGACGCAATTGGCTCGATAGAAGGTCTCACCAATCTCGCTGGAGACACCCTCTTCGATTCCTCCAGCTTCCACCAGTTGAAGCGTCTTCTGAGTATCACTCCTGAGGGGGTGCCAGCTCCTGAGGTAAGCCATCACGTCATTCAATTGCTGAGCAGACAGCTGCCTGAAGCTCGGCATGGCCGTGTCGTGACGGCCTGTTACCAGGGTTCTGGCCAAGAACAGATCGGAGGCGATGGAGAGGAACCCTGACGAGTTCAGCTGTGTCCCGATTCCGCCTTGCCCCTGCCTCCCGTGGCAGCCGGCACAGTTGAACCGGTAGATGGATCGGCCTGCCTTCGGGTCCCCCAGGGATGCAGAGAGGCTGGCAATGTCCGGGCCTGGAGATTGCCAGGAACGGATGTACTGGACCAGGGCCTCGACCTCCTGTTCGGTCAGGCCACCGCCCTCTGAATCTCCCCAGGCGATCATCGAGGTTCCGGGCCGGCCTCGGTTGATGATGTGTCGCAAGAACCCATCGCTTGCCGTAGCCAGGGTGTCCGAATTGCTAAGAGATGGCACCATCAGCTGTCGAGGTGCGCCCCCGGAGCGGGCAGCCATCACGGCATCTCTGACCGTGCTGCCCTTCCCGTCCGTTCCGTGGCAAGAACTGCAGAACATCTGATACAGCTCATGGCCAGAGACAGCTTCTCCGCTGCGCCTGGGCGGGACAGGAGTGAACTGGGCCGGCATCGTCTTTCGACGGAGGCTCAGCATGTACTCCGTGAGTTGCCTGGCCTCCTCATCACTCAAGTCCATCTCGGGCATTACGGATCCGGGAGAGACCTGATCGGGATGCTTGAAGTGCTGGAACAGCCAGTCCTCGACGGTCCTCTCGCCGTGGAGGTTGGAGAAGTCGTAATCATGAACGGTCTTGTCGCCCACGTAAGTGATCTCCGGACCGAGCGTGCCGCCCCGGCCTCGGAACTCATGACAGCCAAGACAGCCCTTCTCTACCACCAGCTGCTTGCCATTGGAGATTGACGTGGCGCCAGGAATCGAGGCATGCACCTCGCTCCGGTCAATGGGGTTCTTCTTCCCACTGCGGGTGTAGAGGTCATCCTCAGCACCGAACAGGTCATTCTCGTAGTGGCACTGACCGCAGCTCCGGTAAACCCTCGGTCCTCGTAGAAGCGGCTCTTCCCAATGAGGAACCTCTCCGTGGGCGGCATCGGTCAACACGGCCCTGCCCTGGCCCTGGTGGCACACGGTGCAACCGAACTTGTCCGTCGGATGGTGGGTCAGGATGTCTCCCGAGTGGGTTCGCAGTGGCTGCGATTGGTCCTTCATCCGGGGATCGTCCACCGCGATGTGGCAGGTGGCGCACCGATCGATGCGACTCATCTCGGGCAGGAAGTACTGAACGAAGCCCACAGGCATCCGCTCCGCTGCTGCCTTCGCAGTCGCAGTCTCGGCCCGCTGGAAGCTCAGGTTCTTGTAGGTCGACTGGTAGCGACGCCAGTCTCCCGTCATGTTCTCCTCGACCGCCGCCATCCCCAGGAACAGGAGACAGAGCAATGAGGAGACCAGCATCACGATCTTCAGCTGTCTAAGGGTCTTCTCTGCCATGATCAGATCAGTGGGTAGGCCACTGGCTCGGTAGCCAGTAGAAATCCCAGTTCGGGCCCCGATGGACCAGCGCAAAGTAGGTGAGGATGATGAATGCGACGAAGAAGCAGGTGAACAGTGCGATGGCTCCCATCCGGGTCGAGTTGGTTAGCTTCACTGACACGATCGACCAGAGGGCGAAGACCGCCACGATCAACGTCCCGGGATTGAAGAAGGTGATCATGATCTGGTCGATGTCGGGGTACCAGTTTCGGAGCCATCCGAACTTGACCGTGAAAGCCAGCAACCCGATGGTGAAGACAGTCGTGAACACTGCGCTGGCCAGGGCGACCTTGCGGCCTCGGGGGCCACTGAACCAGATCCCCGGCTCCTCTTCCTCGCGATCCAGATACGGGATCAGGGCCAGGCCCAGGACGACGATGGCCGGAATGCCCACGCCGCCCATGAAAGCGGAGTAACTGACCATCTCCTGCAATCCCAGGAAGTACCAGGGCGCCTTGGCCGGGTTCTCAGGCACCGCCGGGTTGGCTATCTCCGTCAGAGGCGCGTCAAAGTAGTAACCCAGCATGAGCATGGCGGCTGTCGCCGCCATGGCCACCGCCGCGAGAGCGAAGAGAGCTCCAGGATAGGCAGGGATGGTGTTTGCCATCTCGTCTCCCACATTGCCGGTCTTACCCTTGACCACCGCCATGAGCCCCCAGGTCTTGGTCCC
The DNA here is from genome assembly GCA_021772705.1 of Candidatus Cloacimonadota bacterium. Classification (GTDB taxonomy): domain Bacteria; phylum Muiribacteriota; class UBA6191; order JACPRK01; family JACPRK01; genus OFTM100. The sequence goes on from JAJFLN010000272.1 coordinate 4,845, forward strand.
GCCGTCCTTCCCGGAAGGCCCCAGAGCAGGTGGATGGCTGGGCACGGGCTCCTCAGGCCGGGCCAGACCGCCGTCTTTCCGGATTCTCCAGAAGTGGGCGCCGATGATCAGAGCCGCGGCCAGGGGAAGGACCATCACATGGAGGACATAGAATCGAATCAGCGCTTCCTGCCCCACATAATGGGCCCCCAGGAGGAGCTCCTTCTGGAAGCCGCCGACGTCGAAGATCGCCGTGACCCCCAGCGCGTCCGTGAGTTCCCTGGGTGACTGAGCGATGTTGGCACCGATGGTGATTGCCCAGTACGCCAGCTGGTCCCAGGGGAGCAGGTAGCCAGTGAAGCTCAACCCCAAGGTGATGACGAAGAGCACCATCCCCATCACCCAATTGAACTCCCGGCCCCGCTTGTAGGCCGACGTGTAGAACACTCGAGCCATGTGAAGGATCACACAGGCGACCATGCCGTGGGCCGCCCAGCGATGAATGTTCCGCATGAACCGTCCCGTGGGAACGACGAAGACGATGTCCTTGATGGAGTCGTAGGCCTGATTAATCGACGGCTTGTAATAGACCATGAGCAGCACGCCGGTGATCACCAGAAGCAAGAAGAGCATCAGCGAGATGACTCCCAGTCCCATGGTGGTCCAGAACTTCAGCGACGTGATGTGAATCCGCGCCGACAGGATGTGAAGGAAGAAGTTCTGGTTCACCGCCTGCGACTTGGCCCGATCCGAGGTCGGCGCGCCGTGGCGGATGATCGAATCCCGCACGTTCCAGGGCAGGTCGATCAGATTGTGGAAATAGGCTGAGATAGCACCCCGGGCTGGCCGGGGCGGCTCCTCATGGACCTTTGCCGTTTCCTCTGCTGACATCCTTGCGATCCTCCCTGTCGAACTCTTGCGATGCGTTAGGTCACACCACTGAACGGGCCTCGATCGAGATCGAAGCCCGAGGAATCAAACCTTCAACCTCGACTCGGCCCCCGTAAAGCGCCGGGTATCCACGACGATCTGTCCGTCCGGGGCGAGGCTCAACTCCAGAGGGTTCAATCGCTTTGGGGCCGGACCGGCCACGACTTTTCCCGCCACATCGAACACGGAACCATGGCAGGGGCACTTGAAGGTCCCGTCCTTCGAGCGGCCAGCGACACAGCCAAGATGAGTACACACTGATGACAGTGCGTAAAGCCCGGCCGCGTCGTGATAAACCCAGATCCTCAGATCCGAGAGATGAGTGGCGGAGCCCCTGGGGAATCGCTCGGCGTGTCCCAGTTTGACCCGGGAGTTCGACTCCGGGAACACTGCTGGCATGGGGAGCCGGACTGCTCCCAGAGCAGCGGCAACAAAGGCCAGAATGGCCGACCAGATGGCCGACAACCCAAGGAAATCACGTCGCGGTAGCGGTTCCGGTTCTAGTCTTCCTGGCATCTCGGATTCTCCCGGAACAGATAACGTTCCATCGTGATGGCAGCGGCAGGGCATCGGTAGGCGCACAGGGCACAACGGATACAAGCCGTCTCGTCCTTCAAGATTGCCGAAGCTTCCCCCTCCACCAGATCAGGGACGGCCGGCCCCTCGGAGGACAGGGAGTTGAGCGGGACGATTCGTAGGCACGTCACTGGGCATACATCGACGCACCCCCCGCAGAGCACGCACTTGTCGCCATCGAAGATCGTGTTGACGCCGCAGTCGAGACATCGGCTGGCTTCGTGCCGAGCCTCCTCCCTGCTGTAGCCCCGTTCAACGAGCCGCGACTGACCCACCAGACGCTCCGACACTGGAGAGGTGGCGATCTCGACCCGGTCGATCTTCTCGTAGTTCGCCTCCCGGGCATAGTCCTTCACCGGGAAGTGAATCTCCAGGGACTCCCGGGTGATGGTCCGGCCCATCAGCCTTTCATAAATCGAACGGGCCACTGCTTTCCCGCTGGCCACGGCATGTATCAGCAGCTTGGGACCGTAAGCGATGTCTCCGGCGACCCAGACGTCGTCAGCGCTGGTCGTGCCCGTTTCCATGTCGCATTTGATGGCGCCATTTGGCAACATCTCCAGCCCGTCACGACCGGCATCGATGAAGGTGAGATCGAATCCCTGACCGATGGAGATGAGAACGGTCTCGCAAGGAATCTCCGTGATGTCCGATTCATCGAATTTGGGGCTGAATCGACGGTTCTCGTCAAAGACCCGGAGACACTTCTGGAACGCGACTCCCCGCACACGCCCCGAACCATCAGTCAGAATCTCCTTCGGGCCTAGACTGTTCTGACGAAGGATGCCTTCCTCGTCACCTTCGATGATCTCCACATCATCAGCGGGCATCTCTTCCAGTGATTCTAGAGAACAAAGAACGACCTTTCTCACGCCGCTCCGGCGCAGAGCGGTGCGAGCCGTGTCCACAGAGGTCTGGCGCAGCACGGACCGGCCCACGTCGTAGGCCACGTTGCCCCCACCGATCACGATGACGCTCTGTCCCAGGTCAGGAGGGTTGCCCACGGAAACGTCCCTCAGGAACTCGACGCCGCCCAGGACACCCTTCGCATCGGCTCCCGGGATGGGCAGACTTCTGGATCTCTTGGCTCCCACGGCAACGATGACGGCGTCGTGGCGATCCCGCAGCTCCGGGAACGTCACATCCTTGCCAACTCTGCATCCCGTGACACCCTTGACCCCCAGCGCCGTGATCGCTTCGATCTCCGAGGCGATCACTTCTCGGGGAAGCCGGTACTCCGGGATGCCGACGGCGAGCATCCCTCCCAGGACGTTCTCCAGTTCATACAGTGTCACCGAGAAGCCGAGGAGAGCCAGGTCGTGAGCCGCTCCGAGACCGGCGGGACCGCTGCCGATGATACCGACGCTCTTTCCTTCCGCCCTGGGGATGGAGCCGTCGGTCAGGGCCTGGAGCAAGGGCAGCAGCTCCTCCTTGTCCAGACAGCGATCGACATCGGACCGATTGGCGGACTGCCGGAGAAAGTCGATGAGCGTCTTGCCTCCGTCCTGGCGGCCCTCGGGACCGAAGAGTTCGCAGATGTAGCGCTTCAAGGCCCGAATTGATACCGGCTTATCGAAGTCCCCTCTACGGCACGCCGCTTCGCAGGGCGCCCCGCAGACTCGTCCGCAGATCGACGCCAAAGGATTGGGTCCCCGGGCAATCAGATAGGCCAGCTCTTCCTGACCCTCTGCGATGGCCCGAACATAGCCTCGGGCATCGGTGTGAACAGGGCAGGCATTCTGGCAGCAAATCTGGGATCGCCAGTAGTTGCTATCGGGGATACTGTAGGCCGGCCCACCGTTGGGTCGAATTGTCGATGAAGACATAGACTTTTGACACGGGCAACTTGCGTACCATCAGCGATGCCTTCCAGAACCCTCGGTGGAGGCCAGATTCGACAGAATCCAGAGCGAAGGCTGTATTGAACCGGACCTGAGCTGTCATGGATGGAAACTCAGGACCCTGGACAGGCCAGTGAAAGCCTCGATTCCCCACCGGATCCCGGGGGCTGTTCTGTCCGCCCCGGACATCTCGTCTCCTGGAGGACAGGACTCAAGAGCCCTCGAGGTGGCCTGGTTAGGGGCCGCGCAAGAATAAATGCGCAGAAGTCGCGCCCAGATTTGGGTCAGATTCGGCTGGTTCGAGCGAGCGGGACCGGAGGCGTCGTGGGCCACGTCGAGGATTCCGCGACTGAGGAGCGGCCGAAGATGGCCTGAAGATGGGATGCGAAACTGCGTAGTTATTCCTGCGCGGGTCCTTACCCTGATTTTCTTGCTTTCGGCCCAGGCCTGACCTATACGTGAACGTCACTGCAAACAGGCCGCCATATGGGTTTGGCTGACCCCGTGGCTGCTCTCATCGATCGTCAGGCGTGAGAGCAGGTCTTGGCCTCCGACGGTATGTCCACTGCCTGGCAAGGAACCGTCTCGACATGAGTCAGCAACCAAGCTCCAGACAATCGAAGCGAATACTCTCTGGCGTGCAACCCTCCGGGTATCTGCACCTCGGAAACTACTTCGGAGCCATTCAGCAGCACATCGAACTCCAGAACGAGGGCGAGGCGTTCTACTTCATCGCTAACTATCACGCTCTCACAACCATCCAAGAGCCGGCTATGCTGCGGGCCAACACACGGGATGTGGCGGCCACGTATCTGGCCCTTGGACTGGACCCCCAGAAGGCGGTCCTCTTCCGGCAGTCCGATGTACCGGAGGTGACCGAGTTGACTTGGATACTGTCCACGGTCACCGGCATGGGCCTCCTGGAGCGTGCCGTCAGTTACAAAGACAAGCTGGGTCGAGGACTGAAAGCCTCCGTCGGGCTGTTCACATACCCCATCCTGATGGCCGCGGACATCCTTATCTACAACTCCGACATCGTGCCCGTGGGTCAGGATCAGGTCCAGCACATAGAGATGACCCAAGACATGGCCCAGTACTTCAACAACACCTATCAGTGTGAGGTGTTCCGCCGCCCCGGCTACCGGCTGAACAAGGCCACCTGCAAGGTTCCCGGAACCGATGGACAGAAGATGAGTAAGTCCTATGGAAACTCCATCGGGATCTTCGCAACCGGCTCGGAGTTGAAGAAGCCTGTCATGGGAATCGTGACGGACTCCACACCTCTCGAGGAGCCAAAGGACCCAGAAAGCTGCACCGTCTTTGCCCTCTACTCCCTCTTTGCGTCCTCTGAAGAGAAGGAGGAGATGGCGGGTCGATATCGAGCAGGCGGATTCGGCTATGGTTCGGCCAAGAAGGAACTACTGACCAAGATAAAGGACTACTTTGGCCCCTATCTGGACAGGAGAAATGAGCTCCTGAAGGACGGAGACACCCTGGAAGATATCCTGGTGGCCGGAGCCAGGGCGGCAAGGGTCGAAGCCAGAAAAGTACTCGATGCCGCCCGCGATGCCTGCGGTCTGGTCTGAAGCCTCAGGACCTTTGATAGATGACTGACGAAGCCCAGATAGAGTCCGAAGCTTCCGAGCCGGCTCCGGCCTCCCCAGCCGTCAGCCGTCTGGGGCCGATTCGACGCCTCTATGACTGGGTCCTCTCCTGGGCCGATCATCCGGGCGGGGCCTGGGCCCTGTTCATTCTGGCAGTGGCGGAGTCCTCCTTCTTCCCCATACCGCCAGATGTGCTGCTCATTGCCCTGGTTGTCGGTCGCCCCTCCCGGGCGTTCACCCTGGCGGCGATCTGCACGGCCGGCTCCGTCATCGGAGGATGCCTGGGTTACGTCATCGGATGGCAGGCCTGGGACCTGGCTGGGAAGCCCATATTCGAGTTCTACGGTTTGATGGAGAAGTTCCAGCTCGTTCAGGACAAGTTCTCCCAGAATGCCTTCGCCGCCATCGCTATCGCTGGGTTCACTCCCATCCCTTACAAGGTCTTCACCATCGCCGCAGGCGTCATGACCATCGACTTCCAGACGTTTCTCTCGGCCTCAGTCCTGGCCAGAGGCGCCCGGTTCTTTCTGGTCGCCGGGTTGCTTCGCCTCTTCGGGGCCCCCATGAAGACCTTCATCGACAAGTACTTCGATGTCCTCACCATCCTGTTCACCATCCTTCTGGTGGGAGGGTTCATCGTCGCGAAGCAACTCGCTCACTGAAGCCGATCTCTTCCTGAGGCTGACCCTCGATTTCACAATCTGGCCGTGACTCAACCCCATAACCCGTCCCATCTCGACAGAGGTCCTGTCATTTTCCTTTCTCACTCAACAGGAGGTCCCTCGTGGTTTCCAGTCGGATCCGACAAGCTGGATCGACAGTCATGCTCGCGCTGATGTGCTCCGTTCTTCCATCCGTGGTGCAAGCGGGTCTCGAGGACCGTGTCCAAGAACACACTCTCGAGAATGGAATGAAGATTCTCATGATGGAGAGACATCAGTCTCCCACGGTCTCGATGTACATGAAGTTCAAGGCCGGCTCCGTCGACGAATGGACGGGGATCGGCGGAACCGCCCATTTGCTGGAACATATGCTCTTCAAGGGCACCACGAGCCTGGGCACGACCGACTGGGAGAAAGAGCGCCCCATCCTCGAGGAGATAGAGAAGGTCGGGGCCGCTCTCGATGTCGAACGCCTCCGGGGCTCGACCGGCGACGCCATGAAAATCAACGAACTGTCGGCCCGTCTGAAGAAACTCCAGGAGGAGCACAAGAAGCACATCATCAAGGATGAGATCGATGAGATCTACTCCAAGGCCGGCGCCGTTGGATTCAACGCTTTCACGAGCCGGGACTTCACCACCTACGTCATCTCTCTGCCGTCCAATCGCTTCGAGCTCTGGTGTCGTATCGAGTCCGATCGCATGGCCGACCCTGTGCTCAGAGAGTACTACTCCGAGCGGGATGTGGTGATGGAGGAGCGTCGGAGGAGTTACGACTCCCGGCCCTCCGGAACGCTCTACGAACAGTTCATCGCCACGGCCTTTACGGCTCATCCCTACCGGGCACCCACCATCGGCTGGATGTCGGAGCTCCGGTTCCTGTCCCTGGAGAACACGAAGAAGTTCCGAAAGATCTACTACGCTCCGAACAACACGATCGTCGCTGTCGTTGGAGACATCGACCCCGAGAAGGTCATCGCCATGATGACCCGGTACTTCGGCGGCATTCCGTCACAGGAGCTGCACCGAGGACTGTCGACGGCCGAACCGCCACAGAAGGGCGAGAAGCGGATCAAGATCGAGTATGACGCCAACCCGATGGTGAGCATCGGCTTCCACAAGCCAACGCTGCCCTCACGGGCGGACTACGTTCTCGACATAGCATCGGCGTTGCTCACCCACGGTCGCACCTCTAGGCTGTACAAGTCCCTTGTTCAGGAGAAGCAGATAGCCATCTCCGTCGATACCACCAACGGAAGTCCCGGCGGCAGGTTCGACAGTCTGTTCGTCATCGACGCAGCGCCTCGTCATCCCCACACCGTGGCCGAACTGGAAGTCGCCATCTACGCCGAACTCGACACCATGGCCACCGAACTCGTGGAAGAGCGCGAGCTTCAGAAGGTCATCAATCAAACAGAGGCAAACATGATCCGGGGGATGAACTCGAACAGTGGTCTGGCCAGCAGTCTCTCCTACTTCGAAGCCCTTGCTGGAGACTGGCGATATCTCGTGAAATACCTGGACGTGATCAAGACCATCAAGCGTGAGGAGATCCGCGACACCGTCGCGAAGTACTTCGTCCCGAAGAACAGAACAGTTGCGGAGCTGGTCAAGACCTCCGTGGAACCACAGAAATCGGACGGAAAGGGAGACTGAGACATGACCCGAAAACTGATTGCTGTCTCGACCCTGGCCCTCTGCGTAATGAGCCTCCACACCATGTCCATCTTCGCTGCCTCCCTCCCCCATCCGCGGGAACTGCCGGTGTCGCCTCTGGAGTTCAAACCCCCTGTATCGGAGAGAGTTGTCCTGTCCAATGGGATGGTGGTTCACCTCCTCGAGGATCACGAACTGCCGCTCTTCAGTCTCACGGCCACCGTGAAGGTCGGAAGCTGGCTCGACCCCGATGACAAGGTCGGTCTGGCAGGCATCAGCGGCGCCGTCATGCGCACCGGGGGCACCGGCTCCATGACCGGTGATGAGATGAACGAAAAGCTCGAGTTCATCGCCGGCAGCGTGGAGGTGGGCATCGGCCTCAGGTCCGGCTCGGCGGGACTGAGTGTCATGTCCAAGGACACCGATGTCGGCCTGGAGATCTTCGCCGATGTTCTGATGAATCCGGCTTTCGACGAGAAGAAAGTCGATTTGAGGAAGAACCAAGTAATGGAGTCCATCCGGCGTCGTAACGACGAACCGGGTCCCATCGCCAGACGGCATTTCAAGAATCGCATCTATGACGGCCACCCCTATGGCCGCATCGCGACTCTGGAGTCTGTGGATAGCATTACTCGAGAGGATCTGATCGCTTTCCACGATCGCCACTTCTTCCCGAAGAACGTGATCCTGGGCGTGGCCGGTGACTTTGAGAGAGATGTCATCCTGGCCAAGATCGAGAAGGCATTCGACGGCTGGGAGCAGAGGGAGGTCGTGGCAGATCCTCCCGCGGTTCCTTTCAAGCTCGAGTCCGGCATCTACCATCTCGAGAAGGATGTACCTCAGGCGAACATCCGGTTGGGACATCTTGGAATCCTCAAGAAGAATCCCGATGTCTTCGCCATCACGGTGATGAACTTCATTCTCGGAGGCAGTGGATTCACGAGTCGGCTGATGCGAGAGATTCGATCCAACATGGGGCTGGCCTACTCCGTGGGCAGCTTCTTCAGCGCGGGCCAGGAGCTGGGTGTCTTTGGAATGAGCTGTCAGACCAAGTCCGCCACCACGGCCAAGTCGATCCAGGCCATGAAGAACATTGCGGCCCAGATGACCCGGGAGGCCGTGACACCCGAAGAGCTCAAGACCGCGAAGGACTCGATCCTCAACAGCTTCGTGTTTCAGTTCGAGTCGTCCCGGCAGATCGTGGGACAGGCAGTTTCAATCGAGTATCAAGGACTGCCAACGAACTGGCTGGAGCTGTACAAGGAAGAGGTGTCCAGAGTGACCGCCGAGGACATTCTGCGTGTGGCCAAGAAACACCTTCACCTGGACAAGCTCATCATGATTGTTGTCGGGAAGGCCGCGGACTTCGACAAGCCTCTCTCGAGTTTTGGGGCTGTGAACGAACTACAGCCCGAAGACTTCTCGGCTTTCGATGCCGCGAAGGCAGAAGCGACGAAGTAGACCGTCAGAGGGAACCGAAGGCCTCCGGCGCCTGCAGTTCTCCTTCTGTGTTCCACACCGGCGCCGTACGAGAAACGGGTGGTTTCCTGTCCTTCTCCGGGTCCAGCCAGACATCGCGATACATGATTAGCTGATCTCCCATGGGAGTCAGGTTGATGCCGTGGACGAAGGGTTGCCGGACGATGGCAGTGTTGAAGTAGAAGAGACAGATCCAGACTGCGTCATCGACGATCAGCTGCTCCGCCTGCTGATAAAGCTTCATCCGTAGCAGCGAGTTGGTCGATCGGCGTGCCCGCAGAAGCAGGTCATCCACCTCTGGGTTCGAGTAGCTGACTCCGTTGGAGCTCCCGATGTTTCCAGAGTAGAACTGGTAATAGAGGAAATTGTCGGCATCCATGTAGTCCGCCACCCAGCCGAGCCGGAAGAGACCTACCTTGCCGTTCTTGACCAGACCCAGATGCGTTCGCCAGGTGTTGACCACCGTGTAAGCCCGGATTCCCAGGTCGGCCAGGTTGGCCTGGATCGCCTTCGTTATCCTCAGGTGATCCTCTCCCTCCGGGATATAGAGGGGGATTTCAGGGAACCCGGTTCGAAGCCGGCCGCTGTTGGATCGAGGGTAGCCGGCTTTGGTCAGCAACTCATCGGCGAGCTTCAAGTTGAAATCGTAGGACCTCAGGCTCGCGTTGTAGCCCCGAATGCCGGGAGGCAGGGGACCACGAGCCTCCTGCACTCTGCCGATCTTGATAAACTTGACGATCGAGGTCTTGTCGACGGCATGGCTGAAGGCACGTCTCACGAGCCGGTTATCGAAGGGCGGGATCAGCGCGTTCATGCCGAAGTAGTACGTGCCGAGCTGAGAAACCTCCGTGAAGTAGGGAGCCCAGACGGAGTCCTTTCGCCGCACCTGATTATACAGTGGATCCGGGACAGTGGTGTGGAAGATGCGGCCGGCCAGGAACTCCCGGAACATGATGTCCTCTTCCGGCAGAATGTTGAAGACCAATCGATCCAGATACGGAGAGCCTCCAAAATAGACAGGGTTCTTGGCCAGGACCAGGCGGACGTTGGGTTCGAACGTTTCGAACCGGAAGGCGCCTGTTCCGACTGGGTGGTTTCTGAACTCCCTGCCCCACTTCTCCACATCCTCCCTGGGGACCACGCTGGCATTGCTCATGGTCAGAGTCGCCAGGAAGGGGGCGTAGGGAGTCTTCAATCGAATGCTCACCGTACAGGGGAGATTGCAGCTTCTGTGGCCCGTTTCCCCGGCTTTGACGGGATCGATGGCCTGGATGCCCGAGACCCCTTCCTCCTCCCCGCTCATGAATTCGTCGGCTCCGACGATGATCTGAAACAGCTGGGTGCGGGCGGAGTCAGTCTCTGGATCAAGCACTCTCTCGAAAGAGAATTTCACATCCGCCGCCGTCACGGCCCTGCCCCCGCAGGCCGTTCGTTGCCCGCCTTCCGTGCTGGCGTGAAAACGGATCTTGGAGTTCAGGTGGAATCGATACTCCAGGCCGTCGCTCGAAATGGCCCAGCTCTCCGCCACGGCTGACGTGATCGCTCCCTGGGCTCTGGAGGCTTCGGTCTCTTGCCGGGAGCTGAGATCGAACCGAACCAGTCCATCAAACATCTGCAACACACAGGCCACGGAAATGGAGTCCGTCGCCAGAGCCGGATCAAATGTGGGCGGGTTGTCCTGAAGCGCCGAGTGATAGATGCCTCCGTAGATTGGCACGTTGAACCCGGGTCGAGCACCGGACTCCACCGAGGCGCTGCGAACCTGGATTATCCAGGCTGCTCCCGTAACCACTATCAGCAGGATCAGAATTCTCATGGGGCGGACATCTCTTCATCTTTTACCACACTGGAGACTGCCAGGAGGTCCGCTGGAGATTCAACCTCCGTACCGGAGACCCCAATTTCACTTCCATTTCAACCAGCGGTCCACTACCTTGCTGGCAACGCCTGCCCCGGACACCCGCAGGCCCTGAGCGGCCATGGAGGGTCTCCGGAGACGGTTCGAGTCCCCAGTCGAATGTGAGGCCAGACAAGGAGCCCCCCCAAGATGGAAAGAACACTGATCCTGATCAAGCCCGATGGCATTCAGCGACAGATGGTCGGCGAGATCATCTCCCGTTTCGAGCAGAAGGGCCTGAAGATTGTCGCCATGAAATTCCTTCAGATGTCCAGCGAACTCGCCGAGAAGCACTACGCCATTCACAAGGGCAAGGGCTTCTACGACGAACTGGTCTCTTTCATCACCTCCGGTCCCGTGCTGGCCATGGTCCTGGCCGGTCGGATGGCCGTGAAGCAGACCCGGAATCTAATGGGAGCGACTCGGCCAGAAGAGGCCACGCCAGGCTCCATCCGAGGAGACCATGCCATGTTCACGGGTCAAAATCTGGTCCATGGTTCCGATTCTGATGAGAACGCCGAGATCGAGATTGCAAACTTCTTCGAGCCCTCGGAGATCGTGAATTACGATCTGGCTACAGGCTCCTGGATCGGTTGATGCGAGGAGATGGAGCAGATCTCCGTATCCGAAAGTGAAACCGTGGACGGCATCAAGCAGGACAATGCCGACCGATTTCTAAAACTAACCGTATTCCTCTGCGGGATGTCCGTCATGGGCATCGAAATGTCCGCATCTCGACTGCTGGCGCCATCCTTCGGAACGTCTCTGTTCATCTGGACCAACATCATCGGCGCCATGATGACCGGGCTCTCCCTGGGCTACTGGTTCGGAGGCCGGATCGCCGATCGCCATCCCAGGGCGGATGTGTTCTACAAGATCATCCTCGGAGCCGGCCTGCTCGTCGGGGCCATTCCATTCCTGGCCCAGCCGATCATGAAGATCTCCACGGAAGCTATTCGCCACGGCCAGGCCTCGATTGTGGTCGGCAGTTTGCTAGCAACCATCGGTCTCTTCGTGCTTCCCATCACCTTGCTAGGCATGGTCAGTCCCTTCGCCATTCGCCTCGCATCCCGGGGGGAGGACGTCTTGGGCGCCACGGCGGGAAGTCTCTATGCCCTGTCCACCGTCGGAAGCTTGATCGGAACCTGGCTGCCTGTTCTGCTCACCATCCCTGTCCTCGGCACCCGAAGAACCATCTTGAGTTTTGCTGCCGTACTGGTCCTAGTCGGGCTGGTCGGTCTGTTCCGCAAGACTGCCGTGGCGGCTCCGCTGGTGGCCGTGGGGGGGCCGCTGGTTGCCGCCCTGGTCTGGACGGCCCCTTTCGGGGCCATGCCACTCACGGTTGCCACCGGTCCAGGGGCAATTCTGGTGGAGGAAGACGAGTCTCTCTACCATTACATTCAAGTTCAGCAGAAGGGTTCCCGGGTGATGCTCGTCTTGAACGAAGGCCACGCTGTTCACTCCATCTATGAATCGAATGAAGCAGCCGCATGGAGCCCTATGGTCGGATCTGTCTGGGATTCCATGAACGCCCTGCCGCTGCTCCTGGACAAGCCCCCCGGCAGCAAGCTGGACGTGCTGATAGTGGGTCTTGCAGCCGGAACGGTGAGCAAACAGCTGAACCACTTCTTTGGAAAGATCTACGATCTCCACATCGATGGCGTGGAGATCGACGGCCGGATCACGGAGCTGGGGAAGAAGTACTTCGCCATGAATGAGCCGAATCTGACCATTCATGTCATGGACGGGCGAATGTTCCTTGCCCGGAGCGAGCGGAAGTGGGATCTCATCATGTGCGACGCCTATCGGCAGCCCTACATCCCCTTCCATCTGGCGACCCGGGAGTACTTCGAGCTGTTGAAGGAACATCTGAACCCCGACGGGCTGATGAGCATCAACGTGGGCTCCCTCGGCAGCGACGGCCCGGTGCTGCAGAGGATCAAGTCCACCGTCCTGGCCACCTACGGGTCAGCGGAGATCATGCGGGTTCGGAATCCTCCGGGGACTCACTTCGACAACTTTGTTCTCATTGCCGGGCGTCCTAGTCTGGTAAGCGAGCGATTGGATCCGACCGTACCCGGCAGCCTGGCCCATCAAGTGGTGACGAGCAGCAAGAATCCCTTTCTGGCCGAACTGCTGCAGCGGAGGATGAAGGACTTTTCTCCGGCTCAGGTTCCAGCCGGGACGATGGTCCTGGAGGATGACCGGGCCCCGGTGGAAGTCCTCACTGACTGGATGATCGCCCGGTTTGCCGCACGTGGAAATGCCGGGTGAGCTGGCGGAACCTGATCTGTCATGCAAACGTAGTAGAGGAGAGGCGACATGAGAGAGAAGATCTTCGCAGGAAACTGGAAAATGAACAAGACCCTCGCCGAGACGGAGGCGTTTCTTCAGGAGTTCGTCAATTACCCCGGCATCGGCAGGGGACATCAGGTCCTGTTCTTTCCACCCTTTACGGCTCTGGTGCTCATGAAGGAGCTGATCGGCTCTGTTCCAATCCAGTGGGGCTCCCAGAACATGCACAGCAAGGATTCCGGAGCTTTCACTGGAGAGATATCCCCCCTGATGCTGGCAGAACTCGGATGCAGCCATGTCTTGATTGGTCACTCCGAGAGACGAGAAATCTTTGGTGAGAGCGACGCGATGGTGGCGGAGAAGATCGCTGCTGCCCATAAGCATGGTTTCAAGCCCATGGTCTGTGTTGGCGAAACGCTGGAGGAGCGCAAGGGGGGGCAGGCGGACGTCAAGGTGCTTCGCCAGGTCGACTCCGCTCTGGCGGACCTCACGGCCGAGCAAGCTGCCAGACAGTCCTTCGCCTACGAACCGATCTGGGCCATCGGAACGGGTCTCAACGCCTCGTCGGGAGATGCACAGACCATGTGTGCCCTGATACGGAAGCGTGTCACCGAGAAGGTCTCGGAGGATGTCTCGGCGGCCATGCCCATCCTCTACGGAGGAAGCGTGAAGCCTGGAAACATCGCTGAGTATCTTCAGCAACCTGACATTGATGGTGCTCTGGTCGGCGGAGCCAGTCTGAAACCTGATTCATTCCTCGAAATCATCAAGAACGCCCTGGGAGATCTGTTCGGACAGGTGGCGAACTAGGTTGATCCGGGCTTTAACTGAATGGCAGGTTCTGCGCGAAGTCCTCGCGGGTCACGGAAACTGAGGATCACACCAATGAAGTCCAGCCGAAGGCATACACGAGGGTTCACTCTGTTGATCGTCTTTGGCGTTCTGCTGATTGCCTTCTTCATCGCCTTCTTCGTTCACGCCCTGAGTCGAGCCGAAGTGCGGCTCACGGCCGGCTACGTGGACCACCAGATCGCCTTCCACCTGGCTGAAGCAGGAGTGGACCAGGCGCTGTATGCCCTCAAGAGTGATCTGGTGAGCAACCGGGCCCTGTTGGCGGCAGTCGAAGGGGAGGTACCAACGGAGATTGATTTCTCCGGGAAGGTCACCGACGAGCTACAGCGGCTCGTGGAGGCTCCGGCGCTGGGAGACGTGGTGCTCTGGGCTCGCTACGAGCCCGAGGTTGCTGACAATCCAACCATCGGCGACTTCCGGATAGGCAGGCTGACGGTACGCTCCCAGGGCATTTACACCAATCCCCAGGGACAGCATGCCCGGCGCCAGCTCAAGGTTGTCACTAAGGTCACGGGGATCAACCTGGGAATCGTCGCCCCCGATCATGGCCTCTTTGTCAGGGACCCCCTTCCCATCACGTTCCAGGTCTCGGACTGGAAACTCGACGAACGGGACTTGTCGGTCTGGGGAGGGCATGTCTATCTCGAGAATGGCCTGAGGGCCGAATTGACCGAGAACCTGATGCGGAAGGAGTTCCGTCCCATGCGTCAGGTCGGGTTCTTCGATCTCGGTTATGACACTTTCCATTTCTCGACCCTGTTCAACGGGGGCATCAATCTGACCCACTCCCGCTTGCTCGAGTACCAGTACAACAGCATCACCCGGAAGTACTTCAAATTTCAGGGACTCCGCTCGATCCTCGTCGGAGACGGCGCTTACCGGGCGATCGAGGAGCCCTACGTCCCCCAGGTCAGACCCCGTCCCCAGGGCTACGACAACCGGGACATCAACCTGTACCGTCCTGAAGAGTACGAAGAGGTCGCCAACATCGTGGTCAAGCCCGTGACCCGCTGGAATCGAGAGGGTGATCTGGACGACAACAAGTACTTCCAGGATGTCTTCTTCCGAGGACCGCTGGATACGCGGAACACCGTGTATCGGCAAGTGCTTCCCCTTTATGGATGGGGAGACTGGCGGCGTGTGCCGGCCCGATTCGGCGAGAATCCTACCCGGCGGCACGATATTAGTAGGCCCATCCATCTCGACGGCGTCACCTTCGTGAAGGGTGATGTCTTTTTGGAGGGATGGTACGAGGGTCTCGGGACCCTGGTCGTGCAGGGTAACGTCTACCTCGGTGGAGATGTCGTTGGACTGCCGCCTCAGATGACCGGGTATCAATCGCTGGTCAGTCTCGTGGTTCTGGAAGATCCGGCTCGTGAACCCTATGGCCCGAATGAGAAGTTCAATAAACTCACGGGAAGGGTCATCTACAAGCCTCACCATGACATGGACTTTGACCCGCGCAGAATGAGCTACACCCGGGATCTCTCCCCTAATCTCGACATCGCCATGTATGCCCAGAACGGGATGGACGTGGACAGGACCTCACTGCTGGACCAGTTCATCAACATGGATGTGGAATTCAACTACTCCGCCGAGCTGTTTGACTTCCAG
This sequence comes from Candidatus Cloacimonadota bacterium, assembly GCA_021772705.1. GTDB lineage: Bacteria > Muiribacteriota > UBA6191 > JACPRK01 > JACPRK01 > OFTM100. Next base: position 20,229 of record JAJFLN010000272.1, read on the forward strand.
AGGCTGCCTCACGACCTCAAGATCTACGGTTCGGATCCCAAGGATGTTCTCCGGGGAACTGCCGGTAGCAGGGGGTCCCAGGTGTTCTACAACCCTCAATTCTCCAGCGAGCTCATCAGCTGGGAAGAAGAGACTCCCGAGGCTTGAAGGGCGGCACGGATTTCATCGTCCGTCCTTGGGGCTCCGGTTGTCCACCGCGGCTTCGTGATCCTCAATGGTGACTGCCCCCCTACGGGACATGCACCCCTTGGCGGCGTATCGACTGGACGGCATGGCCCGGGAAGTTGTATCTTCGTCCCCTTCGAGACGACCTTCGCCTGGAACTCCGCCGACGAAGATGAAAGTGGGTCAAATGATGAACTGGTTCGACAAAACAGGCGCCGCGCTCCTTCTGGCCGTGATACTCACAGCCTCTCTCAGTCCGATGGCCGTGGCGGAAGTACGTGAGAGCGAAGTACTTCTGACCGTGCCGGCAGACGGTAATCTCAACCGGATCGAGCTCTATCTGGACGCCCCTGGAAACCTGGCGAGAGAAGAGCAGGTCCTCGAGGAGTCAGACAGCCTTCTCTCCATCGGAAGAGTGAAGCAAACGGTCGTTGACTTCAGCGAGGGGGAGAAGATGGTCAAGGGTCGCGCCGTCGTCGATCAGCCAGTCCTGTTCTATCTCTATTCCCCCACCAGCCAGGTGGAGTCATTCGAGATTCGAATTGTCAGCGCCGCGTCTGCCGATGGATTCAAGACCAGCGGGGTGACGCCCTCGACGTTCGTCGTCGAAGCCCTGGAGCTACCTTCCGTCGGTACGGCTCGAGGGCGATCCCTGAAGCGATTCGATGATGTGTCATTCCGGATCGGCGAATTAAACCGGTTTCCTCTGGGGCTGGAGATCAACCCGGACAAGACATTCGGAGTGAGAATCTGGGCCCGAAGTGGGGAATGGGACGAGATGTCGGTCCAGATCAAAGCCAGTCACAAGGGGCGATATCCCGCACACGTCCTTCGTAGAGACAGCGAGGGGCAGCTGGAAGCCAGCTCAGGTCAATTCCATCCCGATGTGGCATTCAGCTACCGAGGAGTCCCATCAGGAGGCAAGTTTCTGGTCGGCAACCCCCTGGAGAGACTGGCAGAGCAGATCAACAACTTCGTTCGAGGCCAATCTGGCAGGGGAGGCACCATACAGGTACCCCTGAAGGTTCGCCTCCACGTAGCGCCCTGAGACGCCCATTTGATTTCTGCCAGGCAAACCCCCGTTCGGCCCGACCCTTCGACAGGCTCAGGGGAGGGCCAGTGTTGGAGCGGCGGAGGCCCCTCTCCTGAGCTTGCCGAAGGGTCAGACGATATGGCCGCCCGGCCCCGTCCATCCCCTTCGGCGTGGCTCAGGACATGCTTCGACAGATGGCTCAGACGATATGGCCGCCCGCTCCATTCATCCTTCGACAGGCTCAGGACGAACGGATCGGGAAAACTCGGCCATTCAGTCGTCCTGGATGCGGGCATCCATAGTAGGACGAGCGGATCGGGAAGACCCGGCCATTCAGT
>JAJFLN010000273.1 GCA_021772705.1 Candidatus Cloacimonadota bacterium
AAGCTCAGGAGAGGGGCCGGTCCGCGAAACGACGCTCTGTGCCTCGACAAGCTCGGCACGAACGGATAAGGAAGGAAGCGTTAGGACCACCGCAGTAGGGGGGCTTCGGGGGACGGGCGGGGCTTTGGCTCTTTGCGCTGACGGTCTATCGGGTCGAGAGCATCATCTGGGCTGCGCGCTTGATTATGTTCTCTGCCAGGCGGCCGGTGCGGAGGGATTCGTCGCAGGCCTGGGCGTCGTGCTGTCGTGCCGCGTCGTCCAGCAGAGTCCGGGCTCGGAAGAGGAGCCCTGTAACCACTCCGTCCTGTCTGCGACTGGCCAGGAGTTCGGTCCGTCGCAGTAGTTGTTTGATGCGGGAGGCATTGCTTCTGGCGCTGGCACAGGGGTCCCGGACACCTGGCCGGGGGCTGTCGACTCGCTTGAGGAACTGCTCGGCTTGACGGAACAGTTGAGTGGCCTCGGCGGGCTTGCCCTCCTGGAGCGCACGTTCGGCGGCTCGGAACTGCTCGATCGCAACGGCGATGGTCCGGTCCTGCAGGGCACTGGAGGCGTTCGTGACCCGGCGCTGATAGCGTCCAAACTGGGAGCTGACCCGCGACCGGGCATCGTTGGCCCGCTTCATGGACGTCTCCATGGCTCTCTTGCCTCGATTGGCCGTGCCCGAAACCTGGGTGAACAGAGCTTCTGACTCGGCAAAGCGGCTCGATCGGAATGCTGCATCTCCCCGCCGGAACAGGTCTTCGGCCTGGTCGAACTCTGCGGTTCGGGCTCCGATGGCCCTCAGATCGTTGAGGGATCGCTGTGCGTTGTCCCGGGCGCGGGAGGCTCGCTGGGCGGCTGGGTTCTTGCCGGTAACGATGGCGGCACTACCGGTTGCGACGGAGTCCTGGGCCATCACTGGGCTGGCCAGAAGCAGGAAAACAAGCACCAACTGGAACAAACATGACATTGCAACCAGAGTTGAGCAATACTCATACCATGATGCCCGCAGGATCAAATCGGACTGGCTGGATGCGGAAATGCATAACTTGGCCTCTCGATCTCAATCAGTTGCACGATCTCGTGCAGATCCACCAAACCGTGCATGTCCTGATGGGTCAGACAGGGTAACCACATGGAACAGCCTACCCAGCGCCCGCACGGCAAGACGCTTCTGGCCTTTGCCCTCTTCGTACTTCTCGTGGTGGCGGTGATCAACATCACCGGCTGGGCGCTCTGGCACTTCACCAGCGAGCTACTGACGAAGCTGCTGGACCGTCACCTTTCGTCCATTGCTGTCCTGGTGAGCAGCCAGATCGACGGCGATGCGCTCCTCCAGCTTCGGCCCGGCGAGGAGGAGACAGCGACCTACGAGAGGCTTCGTCTGACTCTGGCGAAGCATCGAACCCGGTTTGAGCTGGCCGATCTTTATGTTCTGGACGCGGAGAACCGGACTCTCGCTTCGGCCGACGAGGCCACCCTGATCGGCTTCGTGAACCCTGCACTCGAACTGGATCGGTCGGAGATCCTGGATGCCTGGATGGGGGAGTCGGGAATCACGCCCATCATCTCTCGGGGCAGCCACATGCTCAGGACGAGCTACGCGCCTATCAGAACTCGAGGTGGTGGAATTGCCGCAGTCCTGGGTGTCGAGACCGATGTTCGGTTCTTCGATACCCTGGCTCTGCTGCGCAATGGCCTGTTCGGCGCGACCATGATTGCTCTGATCCTGGTGGGTGGTCTGGCATTGCTGTTCCGCCGGCTGCTCAACCGGTTGCTGCTGGTAGAGGAGCAGAGTCAGGAGACGGAGCGACTGGCTCTCGTGGGCCGCCTGTCGGCCCAGATCTGTCATGAGATCCGGAATCCCCTCTCGGTGATCTCTGCCTCCGCCGAGTACGTGGTGCGGCGCATCGGCAAGCTGGGGGTCAACGACAAAACCCTGGGGGAGCTGGTGGACTACATCATGTCCGAGATAGATCGGCTGAATGACATTCTCACCCGCTTCCTGCAGGTGGCTCGCAGGCCCGAGTTGCAGATGGAACCGGCCTCGGTTCGGTCGCTCCTGGATCCTCTCATCGCCCTGGCGAGTCCGGACCTGGAAAAGGCGAACATCGAGCTGGAGACTCGCGTGACCGCCGGTGAGGAAGTGATCTCCATGGATGTGAACAGCATGCGCCAGGTCCTGCTGAACGCCATTCTCAATGCCCGAGATGCCCTCGAGGGAGGCAAAGAGAGGAAGATCTGCCTGGAAGTGAACAGGGTTGGGGAGGATCGGGTGGAGATTCGGGTGCTGGACAGCGGAGAGGGCGTTCCGGAACACATCAAGGGCGACATATTCGAGCCCTTTGTCACTACCAAGGCCAGCGGGACGGGCCTTGGCCTCTTTATTGCAAAGAGAATCATCGATGAACATCGTGGAACCGTACGACTCGACCCCCTTTCCGAGGGAGGTACGCAGTTTGTCGTCGAGCTTCCGGTGTATCGCAAGCGACAAAAATGAAGGGATTGAGGCTGCGCCGTTGGCGAGTCGCCGATACCTGTTACATGAAGGGAACGAGCTTGGCTGCCCGGGGATGGCCGAGCCATGCATCGATTCTAGTGAGTTGCCGTCCGCAAACCCCCAATCCGTTCGCCCCACTATGGATGTCAGCAACCAAGACGACTGAATGGCCGAGTTTTCCCGATCCGTTCGTCCTACTATGGATGCCCGCATCCAGGACGACTGAATGGCCGAGTTTTCCCGATCCGTTCGTCCTGAGCCTGTCGAAGCATGTCCTGAGCTACGCCGAAGGGG
>JAJFLN010000274.1 GCA_021772705.1 Candidatus Cloacimonadota bacterium
TGCCGGTGCGACCTGTCTTCAAGGCACGGGGTCACCCGAGTGACCGAGACGAGGGAGAAGGGTGATCTTGTGGATGGCCGTTTTGTTGAGAGACCAATACGTAGAGCACGCCTCAAGGTTCAGTACCGGTGCGGGTTCTGCGAAGGGGCATTGAGGAGAGGTACCAAATGATCGAGGAAACGAGCGTGTCACAGCCACCCATCGTAGTCGTGATATGGGGGAAGCCATTTGCTGGGAAGGACACAGTAGCCAAGGCACTTCACGCGGCCACACCATTTCTGTTTCGTGATACGCAATCCTGGATTGACTGGTTCGCTGCTGACGTCAAGCTGTTCGCGTCCAAGATCTATGGTCTGGACTACGACCGACTGCTCTACGATCCCGAGTACAAGGCGCTGCACCGAAGCAAGTTGCAGGGGCTTGGTAATCACGTTCGGTCCAACGATCCGATTGCCTGGGCCCATAGTGTCTATGAACGGGTGACATTGAGGTCTGGTTCTTGCCCTGAGAAGCTGCGGAAGGTTCACTATCTTGCGGACTGGCGATACCCGGATGAGGGTAAGTACCAGGCCGAGAAGGGACTGTCGGTCAGATCGATCGAAGTTGTTTGTGACGAGAAAGTCCGCGCTGCACGGATGGGGTCAGACGCTTATCAGGCGACCCTCGAACTTGAAAAGGATGTGTCTGAGACATCCCTAGATTCTCGCTACTCGCAGTTCGTTATCGAGAACTCTGATGGACTCGATTACGTCTGGAATCGTGCTTACGAGATCCTGCCCGAGGTCCTGTCCGCGCCCACCGCCAGCTGCTTCCTGCGTTGACTGCTAGAAGAAGAGCTTGATCACGCCAATCACTTTGAGGATCGTGTTCTCTCGCTCTCGGGACTCGGCCCGCTCTCGCTGAATGCCCGCGTTCTCCTGGTGAGCTTCCTTTAGCTCCCGTTCCTTCTCGAACGCCGCACGGGACTTCTTCAGGGCTTCCCTCAGCTTGGCGATCTCGGACTTCTCCTTTTCCGTGGCCGCGTCCCCCTTGGCCAGCGCCAGCCGGAGTCGCTTGAGGCCCGCCAATTTCTCTCGTAGCCGCTCCCCGGCCTTTCGGCCGTAGAAGGTTCCCTTCTCAGGAGCGGCCTGCCCTTCCTGGAGAAAGACCGGTTGCCCGGGGACTACCGAAGCGCCAGCCAGCGCGAGGATCACAATGAGGGCGACTGTTCTCATATCGACAGCTCCAGGAGTTCGGCGTGCAGGCCCTCGGCGGACAGGTCCTCGCCGGATTCCGGATCCTCGAGGATCCGGGTCGTCTGTTCTCGGAGGAGGCCCGCTTCCCCTGCGTCGAGGTCGGCACTGGCTACCAGGGCATCAACGTCAGCCAGGAGCTGGTCGATCTCGGGCGCCAGGGACTCCTCCAGCTCTCGGACCTGCTGGTTCTTCGCGGCAGCGAGTTCCGCGACCTCATCGGCGCAGAAGCCGAGAGCCCAGCGAATCCAGCCCAGTAGCTTGAGGAGTAAGGGGGCCACGGGACTACCCCTGGACAACGCGCTCTACACCGGCGACCAGCGGCTTCACTATAGGGTACCGGTCCTCCACCTTGCTCCGAACGATCGCCACACCACGATGCAGTCCGCCCTTGAGGTCGTCCCGATCGACTCCAGCGATGGACGTGTACTTCTCCATCAACTCCAGTCCCTTGTCGAGCTTCTCCCTGCTGGTGACGACCATTTCGGCGGCCCCCCGGCCGACGTTTCGTTCCTTGAGCTCGTTCCGAGCCCACTCGTTGACTTCCATGGCGACTGTCGCTCCGAGACTGGTGAGCTGCTGTCGAACCCATACCTGCTTCTTCAGGCCTCTGGCTGCGGCCAGGTCATCAATCCAGTCAGCGGCCTGCTTGAATGCCTTCTTGATCAGCGGCAGGACGAAGATGGACAGGCCTGTGAAGATCAGCTCCCGAATTCCTCCGGTGGCGGTTTGTACCGGGGTTGGATCTGGGACCGCCGTGCCAGCGAGGGCTGTGGTGGCTCCGGTGCCACCGGTGGACTGGGCCAGCAGGGCGCCGGCAGAGACGAGAACGAGGACCAACAGGATCCAGGGTGTGTGCTTTCGCATGGGGTGAGACCTCCTCACCCACGAAATCCTATTCCGATCTCGATCCGTAGAATCACGTTCGCGTCTCAAGACCATGGAATGCCAATGACACTCACACCGCCACTTTCCCTTGAACAGGCCTTCGCCACCGCCCTCGATGTATGGAAGTCCGTGGGTCGAAGGGTCTTCCCCTACTCCTGTTCCTTCGCGGATTGGGAGGACCTCCGTCAGGCGGGATTTCTGCAGTTTGTGAAGAACGTCAAGAGCTACAACCCAGCAAGGGGGGCTCTCCGTCCCTTTGCCTACCGGGTGGTTCGCCAGGGGGCGATCAAAGAGGCCTTCGAGACCTGTGGTCCCGCCCGAGTTCCTTACGAGATGCCCCAACTCCAGTACGATCCCCGTGATGTACTGCGTGCAAACTGGATCAGCGGTGTCAGCCTGGACTCATTCACCGGGCGATACACCCCAAGAGCCCTGTCTGTAGACCAGGCGCTGTCCGCACCCACTCCGTTTTCCTACCTCGAGTCCGACATTGAGAGGGTTCTGGGGAAGCTGATCGGTTCTGGAAAGTCGGTGTCGGCGGCAGGGTGGGAGTTTGGTTTGACCGAGGAGCAGACCCGGGAGATCCTCGACAAGGTCCGGGCCAGAATACCTCCGCAGGTGCGGAAAGAGATGCTCGAATTGGATTCACCGTTAGGGGTTTTCGTGGACACTCTGGCTCTGAGAGAAAAGTCCGCTGGCCTGCTTCACGATGCTGCCAGCCTGCACGCACGGATGACTGATCGGTGCGCTGCCTCGATTGTGGACGCTGCTCTCGTGATTTCGAGGGCGCTTGGCAGTGGGGGCAAGGTGCTCCTGTGCGGGAACGGAGGGAGTGCGGCCGACGCCCAGCACATGGCAGCGGAGTTCGTGGGTCGGTTCGCCGTCGACCGCGTCCCGTACCCGGCCATCGCGCTGGCAACGAACGGGTCCTGCGTGACGGCGATTGCCAACGACTACGACTACGCCACGGTCTTCGAGCGGCAGGTTGTGGCATTCTGCCGCCCGGAGGATGTCGTGGTGGGGTTTTCCACCAGCGGGGACTCCGAGAACGTGGTCCGTGCCCTTCGCAAGGGGCGGGAGCTGTGTCAGACGACCATCGGATTCACCGGACTGGACGACTGCCGTGTCGACGCGGAAGCGGTGGTCCAGGTGAAGATCCCTTCCCGGCTGACCCCCAGGATTCAGGAAGGGCACATCACGGCGGTTCACGTCATCTGCGAACTGGTCGACTCCATCATGTTGGGGGACCCCCGGAGCCAGATTCCTTGAAAACACAGTCGGAGTCCGGATGGCCAGACGCCGACAGTTGGGCCGGGCTTTCGGAGATTTCCGTCTCAGAGAGCATGAGTGACAACATGCTTCCGCTTCGACCCCAGCCTGTAATTCGGGTGAAGAAGACTCGGCCTCGGGCTATCCTCCCCCGCTACATCCACCCCGGTGACTCCGGATTCGACCTCTTCTTTGGGGCAGATCGTTCGGTCACGATCTTTGCGGGCAAGCACCAGCGCCTACCCACGGGACTGGTCTTCGAGCTCCCCGCCGGCCACGAGGTTCAGATTCGTTCAAAGAGTGGGCGGGCCGCGAAGGAGGGTCTCTTCGTTCTGAACAGCCCCGGGACCGTGGATGAGGGTTACCGGGGGGAAATCTGTGTGATCCTCGCCAACTTCGGTAGCGTGGCTGTTCAGAACGAGCCGGGTGACAAGATCGCCCAGGGCGTCTTGGTCCCGGTGGTTCGCGCCGAGATTGAGGAAGTGGCCGAGATTGCGCCCTCGACCAGTCGGGGGACTGGGGGGATGGGGAGTACCGGCATCCGATGAGGAAGCTCCCTGTCATCATCCAGCCAAAGGACCCCTCCGAGGCCAAGCAGGCTCTAGTTAGGGCACTGGCGCCGTTGATCGCCGAGATCCACCGATCTCACCTGGTGGCTGAAGCCGAGGCAGAAGGGGGAGACTGTGGCCCCGGGAAGGTGATACCCTTTCCGCTCCCAGACTGTGGAAAGCGGCGATGAAGACGGTTTACCTCTACGTGCGGGTCAGTGACGACGAGCAGGTCCTCGGGCAGTCACTCGAAGCCCAGGAACGCCAGCTCCGGCGAGTAGCCCAGGAGCGTGGGTGGACCATTGCGGAGGTAATCCGGGACGAGGGCTTCACGGCCACGAACGCAGAACGCCCGGGACTGCGGCGTATCCGGGCCGTGGTCACCGCCGGGACCGCCGATTACGTGATGTCCACCGAGGTCGACCGGATGTTCCGCAACGAGGACGACCGGCGAGACTTCGAGAGGGTCTGCCAGATCGCGGGAGTTGTTCTCTGCTTTGCCGACGAGCCCGTGGAGGAGCGACCAGTCTTCCGGAAGCTGTCCCGGGGAATCAAAGGGGTCCTCGCGGAGTTCCAGAGCGACCAGATCGGTGAGAAGGTTGGAGGGGTCATGCGGGATATGGCCGCCCGGGGTCTGTGGACCGGAGGCCCTGTCCCTTACGGGTTCCGCGTCGAGACCGTTGCAAAATGCAACGGTCAGAAGGAACGGAACCTGGCCCCGGAGGAGGAAGAGGCCGGCGTTGTCCGGATGATCTTCGAGTGGTACGTCCAGGAGGGAATCGGGGTTCATCAGATCGTGGGGCGGCTGAACAGCATGGCTAGCCCCTCACCGACCGCCCGAAGGAAGATGAAGACGGCCCCGGTGGGGGAGCACGCCCAGATCGTAGCCCGGTATTCCTGGAAGTACATCTCGACCCACAAGCTCCTGCAGAACCGAACCTACCTGGGGGAGAAGTCCTACAACAAGAGCTGGTCCAAGAAGCAGCGACGGGTTCTCGGGAACCAGCCCAAGCCGCAAGAACAGTGGATCATCGTCAAGGCCAGCCACGATGCGGTTGTTTCTGAGGATCTGTTCGAGGCAGCTCAGGCGGTTCGGGGAGCGAATCGGCGGAGCCCTCCTCGTGAGGCCTACAGCTCCTACGTGCTGACCGGGCTCCTCACTTGTGGTGAGTGCGGCGCCCGGATGTCCGACCGGTCGACCACCGACGCTCCCAACGGCAGGCGGCGGGAACGTCACTTCTATGTCTGCAACACTCGTCGGACCTGCAACCGGTGTACGGCGCCGATGGTCCGACTTGAGGTGGCGCACGGCGCGGCCCGGCGCCTCGTAGAGCGATACCTGGCCTGTGAGGAGGTCGCTGACGACCTCACCGCCGCTGTGAACCAGATCCTTCAGAGCGACACCCACGACTTCCGGGGGCAGGAGTCCCGGTTGGCGGCCCAGGCTGAGGCCCTTCGAAAGGACCGGGAGACCCTTTGGGCCAGGTACGAGCAGTCCTCAGACCCCGACGCTGAGGCTCTGTATCTCCCTCGCATCAAGGAGAAGGAGGCCCAGCTCCGGGCGGTGGAGGTCTCCAAGGACCGGGTTCGCCGTTCGATGGACCTGGTCCGGGTAGCTGAAATCTCCAGGGAG
>JAJFLN010000275.1 GCA_021772705.1 Candidatus Cloacimonadota bacterium
CCTGGAGGTCGAACCGGAACGGCGATGGCTGACGGCGTTGCTCATCGTTCTTGCCGGCGCCCTGCTGGCCCTGGCTGTGTGGCGACCCGATCTCTTCCGCCGGCTCCTGGGCCGGGGAAAGAAGCCTCCTCCGCCGCCCCCACCTCCCGACGTGGCTGCCCTGGACGCTCTGACCCGTCTCGTGGCGGAGGGTCTTCTCGACCGAGGTCTGGTGAGGGAGTACTACGGCAGGCTCTCGGAGATCTTCCGAACCTATCTGGACGGACGGTTCGGTCTCCACTCCCGGGAGGCGACCACCGACGAGATGCTGCCCGTGATCCGGAAACACCCCCGCCTCGGACTGGACTGGTACGAGGCTGCCCGCCGATTCCTCACTACCTGCGATCTGGCCAAGTTCGCCCGCCATTCACCCCCGAAGAGCGAGTCCGAGGAGCTCACGTCCTTTGCCAGGACCTTCGTCCGTCAGACTCGGCCCGAGCCGGAGGACGGAGCCGATGGCGACAGTTCCGGTGGCAACCTGGAGCAGAGCCGGGAGGTGGTCTCGTGAGCAGCAGCCTCGAGCTGGCCCGGCCGGATCTGCTGATCCTGGCTGGAGCCGTGATCCTCCCCACGGTCCTCTGGCATCACCTGGCCAAGCAGCGCCACCCCAGAGGGACGGTCCGGTTCAGTGATGTGAAGCGTTTGACCCAGGGGCTGCCACGGCCCGGTTTCTACCACCGGCACTTCCTGGCGACCCTGCGGCTGCTGGCCTTGGCCCTGGCCGTTATCGCCCTCGGCAGACCTCGCATGACGCAGTCGCTGGAAGAGATATTGACGCAGGGTATCGACATCACCATTTGCCTCGACCTGAGCGGAAGCATGCTGGCGGAGGACATGCAGCCCAACCGCATCGGCGCAGCCAAGAAGGTGGTCCGGAACTTCATCGAAGGCCGGAAGAGCGACCGCGTCGGTCTGGTGGTCTTTGCCGGCAGAGCCTACACCCAGTGTCCCCTGACGACAGATCAACAGGTGTTGATGAACCTGCTGGATCGAGTTGACGCCGGGATGCTGCGAGAGGATGGAACCGCCATCGGAATGGGCCTGGCGATGGCCGTCAATAGATTGCGAGAAACGAGCGCCAAGAGCCGCGTTATCATCCTCGTCACCGATGGCCGGAACAACGCCGGCAAGCTGGAACCCGCCACCTCGGCGGAGCTGGCGAAGGCGATGGGGATCAAGGTTTACACCATTGGAGTAGGCGGCAAGGGGAGAGCCAAAGTCCCCATGATGGACCCTCGGACGGGCCGCGTCATGACCGACCCGTTCACGGGCCAACCCATGTACGGCTACACCGATGAGGACCTCCAGGAAGACGTGCTGCGAGACATCGCGACCACGACCGGCGGTGTCTACTTCCGGGCCACGGCGACCCGGGCGCTGGCGGCCGTGTTCAGCGAGATCGATCGTCTGGAGAAGACCGACGTGAAGACTCGAGAACATCGGAGGTATACGGAATACTTTGCCTGGTTCCTGATTCCTTCACTCCTGCTGCTGCTACTGGAGACCGTGCTGGCCAACACACGGCTGAGGCGCATCCCATGACCTTCGCCAATCCACAGGCTTTCTGGGTACTTCTGGCTCTGCCGGTGCTGGCCTTCTTTTTCCTCGCCAGTTTCAAGGCCAAGGCCAAGGCGCTGGAGCGATTCGGCAGCCCTCGGCTCATGTCCCAGCTCGCGTCATCGGCGAGCATCACGAAGCAGTACATCAAGGCGGGTCTGATCCTGGGAGGGATCTTCTGGTTCATCTTCGCCCTGGCCCGTCCTCAGTTCGGAATGGTCGTCGAAACGATCCGCCGGGAGGGGTCCGACATCATCATCGCCCTCGATGTCTCCCAGTCCATGATGGCCCAGGACCTGCAACCCAATCGGCTGGTGAAAGCCAAGAGCGACATCCAGGCCTTGCTGTCCAGAATGGAAGGAAACCGGGTGGGCCTGGTGGTGTTCGCTGGCAGCGCGTTCCTGATGTCACCCCTCACCACGGACTACCGGGCCATCGAACTGTTCCTGCGAGGGGCCGACGTGGGCGCCGTCTCGAGGCAGGGAACGAACCTGTCCCAGGCCATCCTGACATCGTTGGATTCCTTCGACGAGAAGGTGGGGGCATTCCGGGCCATCGTACTGATCACCGATGGCGAACAGCACGAGGGTGAGGCCATCGAGGCCGCGGAGAAGGCAGCGAAGGCCGGTGTCCGGATCTTCACCATCGGCATCGGGACCACCGAAGGGGTCCCCATCCCGATCGGCAAGAAGGGCGCCGAGGGAGGCTACAAGAAGTCCGGTGCCGGGGAGATCGTCCTGTCCCGGCTGGATGCGGCGACCCTGGCGGAGATCGCCCGGCTCACGGGCGGTGTGTTCCATCAGGCGACGAGACAGGAACTGGAACTCGATGTGGTTCAGCAAGAGATAGACGGCCTGGAGAAGCGAGAGCTCTATAGCAAGGAGGTCGCTCGATATCAGGACCAGTTCCAGGTGTTCATCGCCCTGGGGCTGCTGCTGCTGCTGGCCGAGTGGTTCCTTTCAGACCGGCGATCCGAAAGCCGGGAGTGGACAGGGAGGTTCGAGTGATGCATCGACAAGCGTGGCTTTCGGCCCTCGTGGCCTTGGCGCTGCTCGTTCCCTGTGCAGGTCCGGCTCTTGCCGGCAGCCAGGAGGCGGCGGATCTGGTCACGGAGGGCAACGAGCTTTACCGCAACGGGGACTTCGAGGCGGCGCTGAAGAAGTACCTGGAGGCCCAGATCCTGGAGCCAGACGCGCCGGAGCTGCATTTCAACATCGGCGACGTGCAGTTCGAGAAGGGCGAGCTAGACCAGGCGGCGGCCGAATTCCGGAGTGTCCTGACCCGGGGAGATCGAAAGCTCGTGCCAGCCCTGGCCTACAACCTGGCCACGACAGCCGCCAAGAAGGGTGAGATGGAGAAGGCCATCGATCTCTACAAGACGGCTATCCGTCTGAATCAGGACGACCTGGAGGCCCGCTACAACCTTGGCTCCCTGTTGCAGCAGCAGCAACAGCAGGAACAGCAGAAGCAGGAACAACAGGAATCGGACCAGAAGAAGTCGGAGGACAAGGAAGACCAGAAAGACGAGCAGGACCCGAAGAACGAGCAGGGAAAACAGGATCAGGAGAAGCCGGAGCAACAGGACTCCCAGAATGATGAGAAGAAGGACGAGCAGAAGGGTCAGCAGTCTCAGCAGGACGAGAAACAGGAAGATCAGAAGGAGCCCGACTCTCAACAGGCCGGGCAGCAAGGCGACAAGGAGCCTGACGAGAAGAAGGAGATCCAGGGCGCCATTCCTCGAGAGCAGGCCGAGAGGCTGCTCGACCTGCTGAAGGACGAGGAACGTCCCTCCATCCAGATGGGACAGAAGAACAAACAGGCGAACGACGCTGAGCCTGCTCAGGACTGGTGAGTACCTCCGTTACCGGGGGTGTTAAGCTGCGTTGAAGATGAATCTCCGCGACAGTCACAGACGACATGGCCGCCCAGCCCGTTCATCCCCTTCGGCGTGGCTCAGACGATATGGCCGCCCGCTCCATTCATC
>JAJFLN010000276.1 GCA_021772705.1 Candidatus Cloacimonadota bacterium
AAGTGAAGTGGTTCAACGACAAGAAGGGTTTTGGTTTTATCGAGCGCGAAGGAGAAGCTGACGTCTTCGTGCATTATTCCGCCATCCAGGGTGACGGTTACCGCAGTCTCGCCGAGGGCACGGCTGTGGAGTTCGACGTCAATGACGGACCCAAAGGCCCGCAGGCCTCCAACGTCAAGATCACCTGAAAACCGCCCATGAATGTTCGGCGGACACCTGAATGGCTTCCTCCGGCACAATGGGTCGAGACCCCGCTCGCTTTTGGAGAGAGCGGGGTCTTTCCATTCTCCCCCTTCGGAGAAGCGGAAATCAGGGAGAACTCGGACTGCGGAGATAGGGGCCGCGCAGGAATAAATGCGCGGAAGTCGCGCCCAGATTTGGGTCAGATTCGGCCGGTTCGAGCGAGCGGGACCGGAGGCGTAGTGGGCTACGTCGAGGATTCCGCGATTGAGGAGCGGCCGAAGATGGCCTGAAAATGGGATGCGAAACTGCGTAATTATTCTTGCGCGGGTCCATAGCCCGATCGTCTGAGAAATACCACGGCCACTTCCCCTTCGAAGACCTTCTCCCAACCTTCATGGACCCCCAGAAGGGCAACCAGGCTCTGCCGTTGCTCCACCAGGACGACTCCCACGCCGTATCGGTCCAGGACCTCTTCCCATCGAGCTCCAAGCCTCCAGACCTCCAGGAAGTCCGAGAAAGCCCTGTGCTTCGAGTAGACATCGACCCGGCCATCGACGAACACGGGATAGGCCGGCAGGTTGAACATCAAGTAGCCACCGAAGTCGTAGTCGTTGAACAGACGCCCGGGCGGCCGGTTTTCGTTCAGCCATGCCACGGCCTCCGTCGGGAATCGCTCGGAAGATATTCGCTCCGGCGAATTCAGGACCCAGATCGACCCGGCAAGGACAGTCACCAGCAACAGCGAGCCGAACCGTCCCCTGTCAAGATGACCGATCTTTCGACCCAGCCGGCCGGGCAAACCAGGGCGGGTGAAGAAGTCCGCCAGATGGTCCAGGGATGCCGGAGCGATGAATGGTCCTACGAGAAAGCTGTTGCGAACCGCCGTGAGGATGAGATGGGCTGCGGCCATGACGAATATGCCATCCCGTAGGGCGACGGATCGCCGGGAAAGCAGCAACGCGCCGACCAAGGCCAGCAGGACAGCCTCCAGGACGATCTGCTTCTGGAAGTTGGGAGACGCCCACTCCTCGATCTGCTTCATGAACGGTGAGGGATTGGCGTATTGCAGAGGGTAAAGTAGGGTCTGCAGGCCGTAAGGATTGAAAAGAGTCGCGAAGGCGCAGGCCGCCAGCATCGTCAAGGAGCGGCGGATCCGGCCCTCCAGGTTCCTGATCTTGTCGGCCTCGTCCACCCACTCGGGGCCTTCCTTGTACCGTTCCCGGAGCCAGATCCAGACGTCCTCCACCAGAAATGGGCCGAATGCCAAGAGCCCGAGGATGAATCCGCCATGAATGTTAGCCCAGAGGGCGCAGATCGGAACCATGGTCCAGGGAAGGGCCCGGCCGAAGCGCCTTTGCCGCTCGAGCCAGTAGACAAAGAGCATCAGAAACAGGATCGTGAACAGGTGAGGCCGCTCCAGGGCCACGTTCCTGGAGGCAACCATGGCTGCCAGCAGGGCCACCACCGGCGCCGGCCCCCGGCCGTGACCCCGGAGGTGGAACAGGCCCAGGAGCACGGCCATCGAAGCGGTCATCATCACGGCCTTGAGCAGAACCATGCCGTTCACTCCGGCCACGGAGTAGATGGCGAAGCTGAGGAGGGCCGCCAACCACTCGTGGTAGATCCACTCTGCCCCGGGGACGGTGTGGCTGAAGGAGTCGAGGTGAACGATCCGGCCGGTCTCCCACATCTCCCTGCCAGCGGCCATGTGGAGCCACAGGTCATAATCGATCACCGGCCCCAGGCAGGACAGGAAGAACAGCGCCAGAAGGAGCTCCCTCAGGCCAGGACGCCAGCTGGATCGACTTCGGCGATTCAACGCTCGTCAGCCTCCTGCCGTATCCAGATCGTGGCCACCCGGTCTTGATAGACTTCCTTCCAGTGCCCCGTCGCCTCCAGCACGGTACTGAGTGGATGTCCGACCTCGAACACCATCAGACTGATGTCCCACTTGTCCAGGACCTCCTGCCATCCCATGGCCAGCTTGAACACGGCCAGGTACTCGGCAAAGATGAACTGGTCAAAGAACAGATCGGTCCTGCTGTCAATGAAGACCCGGTACTCCGGGTAGAGATGCCAGACGAAGTAACCGCCGAAGACGAACTCATTCAACATGGGCCGATCTCCCAGACCGGCCTCCTTCAGATAGTCAACGGCTCCCTGGGGATAGTAATTGGACGAGATGCGAGGCGGCTGAATCCAGACCAGGTGCACCGATACGAGAAGAACGAATGCGACCAGGAGGGCGCGGCCCGCGCCAGGCCTGTCGGCCCGTGAGAAGGCCCCCTCCAGACGCCCTCCCTTGAAAAGCAGCCGCAATCGGTCCACGGCCACGGGCAGGACGAAGAGGGCCAGGAATACAATGTTCCGCT
The DNA here is from genome assembly GCA_021772705.1 of Candidatus Cloacimonadota bacterium. Classification (GTDB taxonomy): domain Bacteria; phylum Muiribacteriota; class UBA6191; order JACPRK01; family JACPRK01; genus OFTM100. The sequence continues at coordinate 2,556 of JAJFLN010000276.1, forward strand.
TCGACTGGAGGAACAGGTGAAGGCCCGCCAGGACCAGGATCACCTCCGTCGGCAGGGCCCCGGTCCGGACCAGGAGCAACCCCAGGAGCAGACTCAGAAGCAGCACCTCCATGGGGCGGTACTCCTTGAAGTCCGGTGAGGTCCATTCCGTGATGTCCGCCGCCAAGGTGCCGGCCCCGGTGTACTTCAATGGATAGGTGACCAGATCGACTCCTCTGGGGTTCACCAGGGAGGCCCCCAGGCAGAGCAGAGCCACGAGGGCGATGTGCCTGAGCCGGGCTTCAGCTCCGGACTCGTCCGCAAGGAAAGAGATGAACTGGCCGGCTCCGTAGAGGCCGAAGGTCGCCAGGCCGACGATGACCCCACCGTGAAGGTTCGCCCAGAGCAGGTACAGCGGGACGAGCCACTTCAGCCGATCCGGTCCTCCCCGAAGCCAGCGCTCGAGACACCAGACCTGGACTGCCAGAAACAGGTTGGTGATCAGATGGGGCCGTTCGAGCCAGTGATAGTAGATGCAGATGATTCCGGCCAGCAGGCCCAGGACATAGGCGGGTCCCTTGGCCGGATCTGCTCGTTGATAGACCCGGCTGAGGAGAATCAGGGTCGCCAGACCGGTCAGGGCCTTCCAAAGCAGCAGAGCATTCACGCCCCCCCAGACATAGAGACCGTAGAACAGGATCTCCGTGAGCCATTCGTGGGCAAACCAGTCCTTGCCGGCCACGGTGTGGGACCAGCTATCCACGGTGGGAATGATGCCGGTCTGGACGATCTCCCGTCCGGCGGCAAGATGCCACCAGATGTCGAAGTCCCGGATCATTCCGATTCCGACCCAGAACGCCAGGCCCAGGAGGATCACCTCCGGCGTGGGCAGCCACCCCCTGAGGCGGGAGGGCGACGACCGGGCCCCGGGCTCAGCCGTCATCACTCTCACCGCCGACTCCAAAGACATCCTTCATGACCCGCTCTCGTCGCAGAGTCCGGGTCATTCGATTGATGGCCCGGCCCAGGACGCCGATCTCGTCGTTGAAGTGGTACTCCAGTTCCTGATCCAGCTCGCCCCGCTCCAGCTTCTCCACGTGACGGGTCAGGTCCGTCAAGGGCCGGGCAAGCTGGGACGCGAAGGCAGCCCCCAGAGCCGCAGCAGCCAGCCAGCAGATTGCCGTCAGGAGCAGCAACTGCTGCTTCAGCCGATCCACTCCCCTGAAGGCCTCGTCCTCCGAGATGCCGATGACCAGATGAAAGCCGAGGGACGTGACGGGGCTCACTGTGAGCAGCTCTCGCCGGGAGCTGACGGAGCTCTGAGCGAGAAGTGAGAGCATCCCCGGTGAGTCGGCGACGGCCTCCACTCCAGGCAGCGCAGCCGTCAACTGGCCAGGCGAATAGGTCTTGCCTCCTAGTGAGATCCGATAGGGCTCGCCCCGGAGCTTCGCAGGGTCCGGATCCAGACTGACCAGGTTGCCTTCCTCGTCGACGAGGGCTGCGTAGCCCGTGGTCTTCCCGGCCTGGGAGAAGGTCTTCCAGTCACTAAAGTCGACCAGGGCCGAAAGGAATGCTTTTCCCTTGCCGACAGGAGCCAGCAGCAGGGCTTTCTGCCCCCGCCTGGCGTGATGGAAACGGCCGACGACCACGGTCTTCCCGGTCTGCTTCAACTCCGCAACGGGCTGGCTCAGACCGGGAAGCTCGTCGTGATGCTTCCCCAGTGCCGTCGGGGCATCGGGCACCGTTGCCTTGCAGATGCCTTCTTCGGAGAAGTACCAGATGTCGGAGAAGATCCGGCCGCTCCACTGCCGGAAGCTGACCAGCTGATTGTCGAGTTGCCGGGAGCTGGCGATGCTGGACCCCAGAGTGTCGGCCAGGCTCTCGGCGACCTTGGCGGCCCGGTTGACCTTCCGTTCCAGCGAAGCCGCCAGGTAGCGGGAGAAGATGCGATTCGTACCGAGGATCTCGTCTCCCACGGTGGTCCGGAAGGCCGCGATGGACATGGTCGACAGAGCCAGGATAACCACGGAGGTCAGACCGACGAGGACCACGATGAGCTTGTACTTCATCGGGATTCCGTGAACACGACTTGGCTTCTGCATGACCTGTCAGGCGCTGGAACGGATGCCCCGTCTTCCGGTCCTCACGCCTCCTCCTCTTCCCGGCGCGATCGCAGCCGGTCCTGCTGGATCGAACCGGCCAGTGAAGCCGCCCGATCCAGGATGGAAACCGCCGGCTCTCGTTCCAGCATCTCCAGGATATACCGCTCTCCCAGGTCGAGCAAAGCCTCCCCGGCCGCGGTACGGACCGCCTCGTCCTCGTCCCGGACAAGTCCGAAGAGGGTGTCGACCCCCGATGGCCTCTCCCTGGAGGCGTAATACTCCTTCACCAGGCGCTTCCAGTTCCTCCCGGAGTGTTCCAGAATGGGCAAGATACTCCTGGAAATCTCCGTTGGAGCCAGGTTCTCGAAGGCCTCCATCGCATGAGCTCGAACTCGAGGATCGTCGCTGTCCATGTTGACCGAGATGGGACCGAAGTTCTTGTCCCGATCCAGCACATCCAGTGTCGCCACCAGGGCCGCGGCGGCGCTGCGAGCCCGGACCTGGAGAGCCTCCGCCAGCTCCATCAGGGAGGGCATCTGAACACTGGCCACGCGATGGAGCAACGCTGTGGACCAGACATACCGGTAGATCCGTCCCACCTCAACGCGCCAGAACCGGTTCAGTTCGGGAGGGATCTCCTTCCAGTCGGTTCTCGCGAAGACTCCCGCGGCCTGGAGCCGCACGGACGCCGACGGATCTTCCAGGAGGGCGAATGCACGAGGCACCCCGATGGGCTCACCCACGATCCGCATCAGGTCGAGGACCTGCAGGCGAACCGCAATCTGGGGGTCCTCGAGTCCCTTGGCGAGTTTCGAGGTTCCCTTCTTTAGCGCCCGTCGCAGATAGACCCGGGACGCTTCGCCGCCATCGGCGTAGGCTTTCAGCAGATCCGAGAGACACTGGTCGTCGACGCCGGTCAGCTGATCAGCGATGTCGTTCCACTGGGCGCCGATGCGCTCCAGGACGGCTGCGGCACGGGACCGGACTTCCTCATCCTCCGCCTTCAACAGAGGTGCCACATCATCGATGAACTGGCTGTCCCCTGTCTGACCGACCACGTGAAGCGCCGACACAACCCGGTGATCCTGCAACAGCTTTCGGATCGCCGCGGAGCCCCCGGGATGACCGTGCTTCCAGAGGCAATAGGCGGCGTTTGCCGCGAGCCGTCCGGGAGCCTCCGTGACCAGCTCCTGGGCCCTGGCGAGGATCTGGTCCTTCTTGTCCTGATCGAGCCGGCTGCTGAGGGCGGTCAGGGCCTCGACCGTGTTGGCCCGCTCCCGGTCCGTTCCGGAGGAGAGGCCGCGCATCAACTCCGGGAACAGGCGGCGGGACTGCTTGCCCGAGAGCCGCCGCAGGGCCGTGGCCCGGACGCGCTCGTCGGTCTCGTGGACCACCAGGCCGCCGATGTGTTCCTCGATCATGGGATTCCGGAACCGAGTCAAGGAACGGAGGGCCGAGATCCGGATGTCGGGATTCCGGTTCTTCAGGAGATCGAAGAGCGTGTCGAGGGCCTGGTCCTCCGGAACATAACCGAGCATCTCGATGGCCAGGATCTGCACGTACTGCTCACCGGTCAAGGCCGCTCTGATGAACGAGTCAGCGCTCTGCCGCCCGACCCGTTTCAGCGTGTTGATCCAGATCGGACGGTCCGGCGCCTCCGCCAGGCTGTAGGTCACCAGGATGGCATCAACCAGGTCATCCCCTCCGGTCCGCCCCAAAGAGCGGACGATGTTCCGAAGCACTCGAGGATGCTGCTCTTTCTCGATCATGGTGCCCAGCAGCTTTCCGGCCAGACGGCTTCCGATCTGACCCAGGACGTATGCGGCGGCGCTCCTCTCGACATGATTGTCGCTGGTCATCATGACCCGGAGCACTTCCAGGGCTGACCGGACCATGGGATCGTCACCGGTCCTCCAGATGGCCAGGATGGCATTGGCCCGGACACGGATGTCGGAGTCCTTGAGGGAGGGAAGGATGATGCGGGCGTACCTGTGCCCTTCCAGAGTTCCGAGGATCTCCACCAGGTCGGCCCGTATCCTGGGAACACGGTCGTGAAGGAACCGGAACAGCCCGTCCATGGCCAGGTCTCCCCTGAAGCGTCCGAAAGCCTGAATCAGCTGGGACCGGACGCGATCATCCGGTTCCTGGTCCAGTCGTCCAATCAGGGCTGGCAGGACCAGGGCGTTCCCCTGGGAGGTGAGGCCACGAATGGCCTCGATACGGATCGCTGGAGAAGGGTCACCGAGTGCTTCCAGCAGATAGGGGTGGATCTCCTGAGTCTTCAGCCGGGCCAGGGCTGCCAGGGACCCTTTCCTGACCTCCATGGCCGCCGAACCCGGCAATCGTCCCATGAGCTGGGGAGTCGGTGTCTTGCCGCTCTTGAAGCTGCTGACCAGGACGGCCAGGTACTCGCTTCGGAGTCTCATGGACGCGAAGAGGAACACCAGAGCGCTCAGGACCAGCAGGAGGTTGATCGCCGTGGAGCCCATGGAGACGACGCTCCAGAGCATGACGGAGGCCAGGATGGTTCCTCCCGAGTAGGCGAATCCCTCGCAGAGAAGCATGGCGGAGTCCCGGCGAAAATCCTCGATGGCGTTGAACAGGACCTGGTAGAGAGTTCCGTGGAGGGTGCGGAAGAGAAACCGGCCGACGACCTTGGAAATGACGGCGGTGTAGAAGCTGAAGTTCACCAGCATCAAGGTCGAATAGGCCAGCGCCGCAGCCGGAGTCACCAGGAGGCCCATGCCGACTCCCAGGGCCAGGATCAACCGCTGGGTCAGCAGCATCTGGGACAGGAAGGCCCCCATGTTGATCAGAGATCGAAAGAGGGCCAGGAAGCCGATCAGGGCGCTCTCTTCGACGAAGCGGGCGTCGGCGGCCCGGTTGAACTGATAGTCCACCAGCGTTCGGACCATCATCAGGGAGAGAATCAAGAGGGCGATGTTCCGGATGTAGCGGGAGTCGGCAGTCTGCTTCAATTCCTCGAGTACAGAGGCAGATCGTTGCTTGGCCTGTGACTCCTGACTCCGAGGATCTCCCCGGGTGGCGGCGAAGAAGATCACCAGATAGACGACGATGACGGCGGCCATCACCTGCTGGTACTCCCCGGACCCCCAGCTCTGGGGGAGGAGGACGATGGAACCGCCGCCAGCGATGGCCCCGGCCAGACCGGCGCCGGTCAGGACGGGGAATACTCGCTTCGCCTCCCGGGTTGTGAACCTGCGATTGATGGACAACCAGAGCTGGATGCGGGAGAGCATCACGTAGACCGAGACGGCCACGAAGTAGACATAGAACGCCGGCTTCCACGTGGAGGCTATGGCCCCCTGAAGGCCAAGGGCGACAGCCAGGAAGCCGCTGGCCGTGGCCAGGGCCAGCTTCCGATTGTCGAACCGTCCACGAATGTAGGTGTAGGCCAGGCTGGTCAGGACCGAGACGACCGCCGACAGGATGTAGGCCCCGGGAAGGAGCTCGCTACCGACTCGCTTGAGGAACAGCCCTTCGGAGGTGCTGATGGCCAGGATGACCACCGCCTCTTGGAGAAAGGCCAGGGCCACGAAGGGCAGAGAGCGTGAACTAAACATCACGGCTTGATTATACGAGAGCGGCGCAAACGCCAGATTCTGCCCGAGCTTGGAGGCACCCGGCTGCCACCCGGTCCACGGACTGCTCAGAACTCGAAGCCGGTCAGACGAAGGTCATCATGTGGAGATCTGTCTCCACTGTCATGAGCATCGCAAGGAGGAAGCGCAGTGGGACACGGTTATGAGTACATGAAGAACCCGGAGTTTGCCCGGTGCGATCCTCGAACGCTGGTGCCGACGGCCTGGGAGTTCCGCGTTCACGACATCTCGGAACCCCTTCGCGAGAGATGGCTGTCCCACTACCGGATCGGGTCGGAAGAACGATCCGGAATGGCCGTCCTTGCCCCGGCGAATCGGACCGCGGAGGGGCTGGTGCCGGAGGCAATCGGACAGTGGATCAGCTTGCCTCCCTTCGAATCGAACCCGACGTTGACACTGGGACTGGGGCTGGTGCCACAGGGGGACGAAAACGAGGCCTGTTACGGCGATTTCCGCATTCTGGCCGAGTCGGAGTCCGGGGCTGTGAAGGAGCTGTTCTGGGGCCGCCTCGACAGCGTCCTCTGGCGAGACTTCGCTCTGGACCTTACCCAGTTCGCTGGCCGGACCCTGAGGATCGTGGTGGAGAACGTGTCGGAGTCGATCCTGCTGATCGACTACGCCCGCATCTCCACGCCGGCTGGCGATACGCCTCGCTGGACTCTCGGAGACTTGACCGTCGAGGTGGTTCGGACAGACCCATTCTTGATCGAAGCCGACGGCATCCTGAACGAGATTGGCCCCGATGTGAGCGCCCCCAACCGGCTTCTGGCCCTGGAGGGTCAGGCCTGGTACCCAGAACTCCGCGCTGGCGTGCCCCATCAGTTCGGCGACCTCGTCGAAACCAGACGGCCGAGATACCTGAAGTCGGATCACGGCATGCACGTCGTCACCCTGACGGATCAGGAGTCCATGCGCCGGTCGATCCTGAATCGCGCCATCGGCAACTGCCTCCGGATCATCCGGGAGCAATCCCTGACGTCGCTGATCATCCCGCCGCTGAGGCTGGGCAGCGAGTCGATGGAGGAGATTCGACTCTTCGCCCAGGACCTGGTTCAGGGCATCGTGGAATGGTACAAGACCCACCACCCCAGGCAGTTCAGGCACATCTGGATTGCGACCCTGTTCGAGACATCGGAGGTTCATGACCTCTACCAGGAGGTGTTGGAGAACCACTTCGAGACCGCGGCGGCAACACGAATCACGGCTGCTTCAGACGACCTCATCCGCCTGGCGGGAATCGCCAACCTGGTGAAGGCCACCGTCACGGGAGCCCAGCTCTCCGAGGCTGCCATGGAGCATCTGGAAGAGCTCCTCGACGCTTTGTACAGCGCAACGGAGGACGTGCGCGAAACCTTGGAAGGTGTGCTGGAGGAAGCGGGGCTCAGCGAAGTGCAGATGCTCGACGTGGTGACCACAGGCTATCGACGGGACGGACGGCTGGACGACAAGGCCCTGGCTGCCTACGAGCGGCTCCATGACCTGGCGCCCACGAACCTGGAGAATGCCAAGGCAATGGCATCGGCGTATCGCTGCCGCTTCCGGCTCGATCCGGAGGAGACCCGGGCCGTCTACGAGCAGATCTTCAGGGCCGACGCCAGCGATGACGAGAACAACCGGTTCCTGGCCGCTCAGTATCTGCTCCAGGGCAATCAGGGAGGCGGCTCCCTGAGACAGCTGGTGCTCGAGAAGATCGGTCTGGCCGGCGACAGCGATCCGAGGAGCCCCAAGCCCGGCCGGAGTGAGCCGCCGAACCGGGAGATGTTCCCTGGCGAGGCCTTCATTCACCCCCACGATCGGCAGGCGGAGGGGACAGAGCAGTCTCCATCGGAGACGGACCCCGGAGCTGATGAGGGCGAATCCTTGACCAAGCCAGTGGAGGCCTCCCCCCCGGAGCCGGAAGAGGCAGAAGTCCAACAAGCAGCCCCCTCGGAAGAAGGGGACGAGACGGAGCCAACCGAGTCAGGACCGACCCTGGAGTCGACAGACACGGATCAGCTGCTGGAGCAATTGACAGCAGAGGTCCAGCAGGGCCGGGCCGACAGCGGAAGCTGAGGCCTCTCGACGGACTGCTAGTGCGGTGGTCCTAACGCTTCCTTCCTTATCCGTTCGTGCCGAGCTTGTCGAGGCACAGAGCGTCGTTTCGCGGACCGGCCCCTCTCCTGAGCTTGCCGAAGGGTCAGACGATATGGCCGCCCGCTCCATTCATC
>JAJFLN010000277.1 GCA_021772705.1 Candidatus Cloacimonadota bacterium
CCGGTCCGCATCTATCACTCCTTTCCGAAGCTCTACCCAACGTCAATACCCAAGGCAGGAGCCGGATGAGTTGAAGCTCACGTCCGGATCTGTGCGGGGGGCGGCCCGTGAGGGCCGTCCTACCGCGACCGGATCCCAAGCGCCTCCGTGACAAGTCCACCCCCCAGCAGACATGCACCCGGCGACGGGACTGAACGTCCCTCACCAGGTCTGCCGATAATCATGAGGAATGCGTCCCTTTGTCATCCTGTTCGGGCTCTGCGCGATACTCGGCTTCATCGCAGTCGGGCAAGCGCCCCCTGCCAGTCTGGAAGCGACCATGTACTCCGGTCGCATCGAGATCGATGCACTGATGCTGGCATGCGAGCCCGGGGGGACCCTGGACTCCGTTCCCGTCCGGGAAGGGGACTGGGCCCGGAAAGGCCAGCTCATGGCTGCTCTCGACTTGCGAGAGCTCCAGTCTGTCTTCGACGCAGCCCACGCCAGGATCGAGTCTGCCCGAGCCGCAGCATCGGCTGCAGCCGCCCTGGCGGCCCACGAGGACTCCCAATGGAGTCACCAAGTGGAGGAGTCCACCGCCGCCCTGGAGCGGGCCAAGGAGCTGGCGTCGGTGATCGAGTCCGGTCCCAGGGTCCAGGTGGTTCGCCGGGCCGAGGCCGCTGTGGAGATCGCCAAGGCACGTTTCGCAGAGGCAAACCGGGAACTGGAACGGGTCAAGAAGCTGGAGAGGGGACAGTCGATCTCCCAGGACACCATGGACCGGGCTCTGACAGCGGTCCTGGTCCGGAAGCAGGAGCTGGCCTCCGCCCGGGCGACTCTCGACGAGGCAGAAGAAGGCAGCAGGACCCAGGACATCGCAGCGGCGAGAGCCGAGGTGGGCCGCCTGAAGGCGGTCCTGAAAGGGGCCCACGCAGGGCACGAGCGAGTCCGGGCGGCCGAGCTGGAGGCCAAGGCTCGGATGAACGAAATCGCCGCCGCCCAGGCCGACGTGAACCGGGCCAGCGCCCGCCTTTCGAAGGGCCGGATTCATGCACCCTTCGACGGCCTCGTCGATGAGATCCTCCTCCGTCCCGGCGAGGTCGCCCGGCCCGGGGAGCCGATCCTGCGCCTCCTCGACTTCGATCGGCCCTATCTCACGGTCTTTGTTACCTCCGAAGTCGCTCAGGGGCTGGGGGTGGGGGAGGACGTTCAGGTGAAGGTCGACTTCGCACCTAACCCGTCCTTCACCGGGAAGATCGCCCGGATCGGGCGGCAGGCCGAGTTCACACCCAAGGACGTGCAGACACGAGAGAGGAGAGCCTCCCTGGTCTACGAGGTCCGGATTGACATCAAGGACCCGAAGCACGAATTGAAGGCGGGTCAGCCGGCGGACCTGGTCCTGAAGTGACACTCGCAATCGACGCCCGGGACCTGGTGAAGGACTACGGCTCCTTCCGGGCCGTGTCGGGTGTCTCATTCGCCATCGAACCGGGCGAGATCTACGGTTTCCTCGGACCCAACGGGGCTGGAAAGACCACTACTCTTCGGATGCTCTGCGGTCTGCTGGAACCGACCTCGGGCACCAGCGTCATCGGCGGACACGACGTGGTGACCGACAACAATCGGGTCAAGGGACTCATCGGCTACATGTCCCAGGCCTTCGGGCTCTATCGCGACTTGACCGTGGCGGAGAACCTCTATTTCTACGGCCGCCTCTACCTCTCCCATGAAAAGGCCACCCGCCGCCGTCGGGAAGTGCTGGCCCGGGTGGGACTCCTGTCCTACGGAGACAGACTGGCCCGGGCGCTCTCCGGTGGCTGGCGACAGCGGCTGGCTCTGGGTTGCGCCCTGCTCCATCAGCCACAGATCCTGTTCCTCGATGAACCGACGGCGGGCATCGACCCCGTCTCGCGCCGGGACCTTTGGGACCTGCTCTACGACTTGGTCCACGAGGGCCTGACACTCTTCGTCACGACCCACTACATGGAGGAGGCGGAGCGCTGCAATCGAATCGGCTTCATCGCCAGAGGTAAGCTGCTGGCATCGGACTCGCCCCGTCGGCTGAAGCTGGAGTATCTGAAGGGTGGAATTCTGTCGGTTCGATGCGATGAACCTGTGGACCTCTACGCCAGCCTCCGGCACCAGTATCCCGAGATCAGTCTCTACGGAAACGAGATTCATGTCGTCGCCGATGATCCGGCCGCCCTCTCGATCGAGCTGGACCAGGCCATCAGGAGCTGCGGCTGGACGGACTTCTCCGTCAAGGAGATCCCGCCCTCCATCGAGGACGTCTTCGTCCATCTGACCCGGCAGGTCGAGGAATGAACGCCTCCCTGGGGCGGACCTACGCCCTGGTCTACAAGGAGTCCCGCCAGATCATGCGGGACCGTCGAATTCGGTCTCTCATCGTGACGATGCCCATCGCGCTGCTCGTCATATTTGGCTACGGCTTCAACAACGAGATCAAGAACCTGCCCATGGTCATCCTCGACCTGGATCAGGGGTTGCACTCCAGGGGACTGATTCGCCGACTCGAGAACTCCCCATTCTTCCACTTTGTCCGTGCCGTCGCCACGGAAAAGGAGATGGCCAGGGCCCTGGACTCCGGCGACGCGAAGATGGGTATCCAGTTCCCTCCGGACTTCAGCCGCCTTCTCATGCGGAGCCGGAGGGCGACGATGCAGCTGATCGTCGATGGGTCGGATTCCAATGCGTCGTCCCTCTCTCTCTCCTACGCTCGGGGCATCATCCAGGCCTACGCGCTGAGACAGGTGCTTGGGATCGAAGCGGAGGAGGATGTGATCCCCATCGATGTCCGGTCCCGGGTCTGGTACAACCCGGATCTGGAGCAGGTCAACTATATGGTCCCGGGCATCATCGGCGTCCTGCTTCTTCAGCTGACCATTGTCGTCACGGCTATGACGGTGGTGAAGGAGAAGGAGTTGGGGACCATGGAGCAGCTCACCGTCAGTCCCCTCCGGCCCTTCGAGTTCATCCTGGGAAAGACCATCCCTTACGCCATTCTGTGCTGGCTGGACCTGATCCTGATCCTCGTTCTCTCCTGGCTTCTATTCGGGGTCACCGTCAAGGGCAGCCTTGTGCTGCTCCTGACACTCTCCACCCTGTTTCTCTGCTCCGGCCTGGCCCTGGGGCTTCTGGTCAGCTCTATCTCGGAGACTCAGCAGGAAGCGATCTTGACGAGCATCTTCATCTATCTGCCGTCGATCCTGCTGTCGGGGTTCATCTTCCCCATCGAGTCCATGCCCTTCGCCATCCAGTTGATCACCTACGCCATCCCGCTTCGATACTTCCTGGTCATCCTCAGGGGAGTGATCGTGAAGGGGGTCGGCATTGAGTATCTCTGGGCGGAAACGGGAGTCCTCCTGGTCTTCACCGTTGTCAGCTTCCTGCTGGCAGCCAGGTCATTCCAGAAGACCGTCAAGTGATCCACCTGGCAGGTACAGCCGCCATGGGAGATCAGGGGACACACGACTGGACCCGAACTCCGAGAGGTCAGCCGACCCAGCAGGTTCGCCTGGCGAGTTCGGGTCCAGTCGTGTGTCCCCTGATCTCTGATTCCGTCGATTGGGAGGTCAGCCTTCTCATAGAAGGCTCAGACGATATGGCCGCCCGCTCCATTCATCCCCTTCGGCGTAGCTCAGGACATGCTTCGACAGGCTCAGGACGAACGGATCGGGAAAACTCGGCCATTCAGTCGTCCTGGATGCGGGCATCCATAGTGGGGCGAAC
>JAJFLN010000278.1 GCA_021772705.1 Candidatus Cloacimonadota bacterium
CCGGTCCGCATCTATCACTCCTTTCCGAAGCTCTACCCAACGTCAATACCCAAGGCAGGAGCCGGATGAGTTGAAGCTCACGTCCGGATCTGTGCGGGGGGCGGCCCGTGAGGGCCGTCCTACCGCGACCGGATCCCAAGCCGATCAGGAGGACGCTGGAGATGAGCCGGGGAGGGAATCGCTGTCCCCCGACTTCTCGGCGGCGGCATGGTGCCTGGGCTGAGACGACGGCAGGTAGGGCGCCGGGTCGACGGCCTTGTTCCGGTACCGCACCTCGAAGTGAACGTGGGGGCCCGTGGCGTTGCCGGTCTGACCCACCAGAGCGATGGCCTGGCCCCTCTTCACTCGGACCGTGGCGCCCTTCTTCGGCTGCTTCACCAGATTCTTGCTGTTGTGAGCATAGACGGTGAAGTATTGGTTTCCGTGGTCCAGGATGATCACGTTGCCGTAGCCTCGCATGCTGGCGGAGTAGATGACATTGCCGTCGGCCGCCGCCAGGATTCGAGTGCCCTTGGCCGTGCCGATGTCGATGCCGTTGTGGGGAACGCCATTTCGGACGCCGAATCGAGATGTGATGGTCCCCGACACGGGCCACAGGAATCTCGGGCGGTTTCCCCGGGGACGGCCGGTTGAAGCCCTGGCCGTCCCGGATGAGTTGCTCCGTGACGGCGCGTGTTCCTTCACGCCGTCGCCATCGTCCTCTTCGTCGTCTCCGCCTGTGAGCTTGCGGATTCCGGCGAAGATACCTGTGGCGGTTCCCTTGATCTTGTCCCAGATACCAGATCCGTCGCCATCACTGCCGCCGCCGGTTCTGCGGGGGCCCGTCACGCCCCGGACCGTGCCGGAGGAGACGCTCGATGGGGTTCTGGTGGCCGGCCGCCTGGCAGACGCAACTCGCCGGGTGGCGGTCTGCCTGGGGGATTCTGACAGAAGCTCGGGCTTCAGGGGCACGGAGGCCACTGGGGTTGTCGCCTGCGCCGCTGCGGGTCTGGCGGCCACTCTGGGAGTGGAGGTCGTCTCCACTGGTACCGGGCCGTTGGCCGTGAACCGCATGCGAGGTCCCCTGGGGGGAACGTAAAGCTTGCCTCCGGCGCGGAGACTCGACTTGTGGTCGATGACGTTGAACTTGCGGATCTCCTCCATCGACACCCCGTACTTCCGGCTGATGGCGCTGAGAGTATCGCCGGGGATGACCTTGTGATAGCCGCCTCTCCATCCTGATACGGACGGGCTGCTCTGGGACTGCGGCGCTTGCCGGGCCGGACTCAGAACTACCCCCGGGCTGTCCCGTCGAGGGGGAGCGAGACTTGCCACATCCACGACAGCCCGCCGTGGCTCCGCCACGGGAGTGGGCTCCACGACCTTCACGGTCCGGGGTCTGACTTGCGGGGTCCGGGGGGCTGGCCTGGCGGGCTTGGGACTGACCCTGGGACTGGTGTTCTCGGTGTATCCGAGAATCCGATCGGCCCAGGACGTGGTTGGCGACCGGCGGATCCGGGTTGCCGGTACCTGTGAACGGGTCTCCTGAAACGCGGACTCCGAAGTGGGAGTCAGAGAAGCCACCCGCTCGCCCGGGGGCGGAGAGGCGGGTGTGACCCGTGCTGGCGCTGGCTCGAATTCCTGGAGCTCATCCCTCTCTTCCACCACGACGGGTCGAGGCTGAGGGCGAGGCGGCCGCACCTTGACCTTCTGGGTCCCCTTACCCGAGGACTCTCCCCCGAGCAACTCCTTCAGGATGTTCCGCCGCTCGGCGCGCCGGATCGGATGATTGGAGTCGACCTCCGGATAGGCTCCGGGTTCGAAGGGATAGGTCGAGGGCCGGAGGGGCTCCCGCACGGCGGCGGCGAGTTCCGGGACGGCCAGAATGACGATAAGAATGGCTGCTGAGCAGACGTTCCTCTGGAGCATATTGGCACCGCGGGACCGGGGCCCGGCGGCGCAGGAGGCGACCGTTCCAGGCTCAGTGACTACTCAGAAGGCCATCGGCAAAACTGGTCCCGTATTTTACACCTCTGATGTTCCAGACTTCGGCGATGGTGGCGGCCAAGTCAGCGAAGGAAGACCGGACACCCAGGTCGGCGCCTGGTGTGTGGGCCGGACTGTAGGCCAGGATCGGGACGTATTCACGGCAGTGATCCGTTCCAGGGAATGTCGGGTCGTTGCCGTGGTCGGCCGTCAGGAACAGCAGGTCTCTGGGGCCGAGACGAGTCACGATGCTCGGCAGCTGCTGGTCGAACTCTTCCAGGCACTTGCCGTAGCCGACGGGATCACGACGGTGGCCGTAGTTCATGTCGAAGTCGACCAGGTTCAGGTAATGGAATCCATCGGGATACCTGTCCAGGTTCTCGGCCAGGACGACCATGCCGTCGCTGTTGCCCTGGGTTCGCGTCGAGTGCTGTACACCCTGGCCACAGAAGATGTCGCCGATCTTGCCCACGCCGTAGGTGGTGACACCGGCCTCGCCCATGAGGTCCAGCAGTGTGCTCGACGTGGGGGGGACAGCGTAGTCGTGCCGGTTGTAGGTCCTGCTGAAGTTCCCTGGTTCGCCGACGAAGGGGCGGGCGATGACCCGTCCGACCTCGTACTTTCCCGTCAGCATCTTGCGAGCGATCTCGCAGATCCCGTAGAGCTCGGGGACGGGAACGACCTCCTCGTGGGCTGCGATCTGGAACACAGAGTCTGCCGATGTGTAGATGATCAACGACCCGGTCTTGATGTGTTCCTCGCCGAGCTCGTCCAGAATGATCGTCCCTGATGCGGCCTTGTTGCCCAGGGTCTTTCGCCCCACGGCCTCCTCGAATCGAGACATGAACTCCGGGGGGAAGCCATCGGGGAAGGTGGGAAACTCCGTGTCCAGGACGAGGCCCATCATCTCCCAGTGACCTGTGGTGGTGTCCTTTCCGGGGGAAGCCTCCGCCATCTTTCCCCAGAAGGCGATGGGTTGATCGACCGGAGGCACCTGCTCGAACGGGCTGATATTCCCAAGGCCCATGTTGACCAGGTTCGGCACCGACAGGTCCGTATTGACCCGGCAGATCCCGCCCAGGGTGTGGGAGCCCTCGTCGCCATATTTGGCGGCGTCTGGCATTTCGCCGACGCCGAAGCTGTCGAGGACGATGACGGTGATGCGATCGATCTTGGACATGTGTTCTCCTAGTACCAATACCCCTGAGATAATACGGATTTTATTGTAGTGGGGCTCGGTCCCACGCCCCGTTGGGGGAGCCAGCTCCCCCAA
>JAJFLN010000279.1 GCA_021772705.1 Candidatus Cloacimonadota bacterium
ACCGGCCCTTCCAGGTCGGAGACTGGGTCAAAATAGGTGAGATGGAAGGGACCATCGAGGTCGTGGGCTTCCGGAGTTCCCGGATTCGCACCTTCTACAATTCCCTGGTCACGGTGCCGAACTCCACCCTCATCGGGGCGACAGTGGACAACCTGGGGGCCCGGCGGTACCGCCGGATTCGCTGCATTCTCGGCGTCACCTACTCCACGACACCGGAACAGATGGACGCATTCTGCGAAGGTATTCGGGAGATCATTCTTCGCCACCCCTACACTCGCAAGGACTACTACCACGTCTATTTCAGCGAGTTCGGCAGCGCGTCTCTGAACGTCCTGCTCTACTGCTTCGTCGAGACCCCCGACTGGTCCACGGAGCTCAGGGAGAAGCACCGCCTCTTCCTGGCGATCATGAAGCTGGCCCGTCGCCTGAACGTCGAGTTCGCCTTCCCCACCCAGACGATCCACCTGGTCAGAGAAGACGGAGAGCCGGATCCCATGCCCCATTTCCTCCAGGGCGGAACGCCGGCGGAGGAGTGCATGCGGGCCGGCCAGTCCGTGGCGGCCGACGTGGTCCGGGAAGAGCTGGGTGACGAAGGTCTCATTCCTCCTCCCGTAGTGATCAAGACCGCCGCCTCCGAGACATCGTCGCTGAACCCCGGGGAGTCCGGGTTCGACGCCCGAGAGTCGGGGTTCGACGCCGGGGAGGCCGGGGAGGCCGGGGAGACCGGGGAGGCCGGGGAGGCCGGCGAGTAGTGCTCCGCCCTAGTAGCAATGCCGGTGAGATAAGACGGATTTTGTTGTAGTGGGGCTCGGCCCCACACCCCGTTGGGGGAGCTGGCTCCCCCAAACCCCCAATGGGACTGGTGGGACTGAGAGTGCTGATGAACACTTGTATGACACACAAAAGCTTGATCTGTTCATCCGGGTCCAGGGGCCACTGGCTCCTGGCGGAAATTCGAGGGCAGGGCCCTCGTTTTCAAACATTTCTTCACTGATTCATGGGCATTGGCCCTAGTAGTTCAGGCCCTCCCCACCACTCCGTTCGGCCCGAGCCATCTGTCGAGGGCCCCTGCCGGCATCCCCTCGTCCTGGGCAGCTGGCGACCGAGCTACGACGACCTGATGTAGTCAGCAGTGAGGAACAGTCAGCCGGATCAGGCGGGACTGGCGTAGCTGGCGGCGGCCTCCCGGCCCTTCTTCTCGTCGACGAAGAACATGCCAATGAAGCCGATCAGGAAGAAGACACCAATGGACAGAATCGCTGTTCGCTGCGAGCCGGTCTGGGTGGAGACGAATCCGAAGACCAGGGGGCCTATAGCGGAGGAGAGCTTCCAGAAGAGCCCCCAGAAGCCGAAGAACTCGGCGCTGTGGGCTGGAGGGCTGAAGAGTCCCACCAGAGCCCGGCTGCCGGACTGGGTGGCGCCCATGGCCAGTCCGGCCATGTTGCCCACCAGGTAAAACGCTCCGACCGTGGTGGCGAAGTAGCTGCCGACGCTGACGCCGATCCAGATGAGAAGGGCCGCGTTGATGGCCACCTTGGCGCCGAACCAGTCCTGCAGGTAGCCGAAGAGAAACGCGCCGACGGCGGAGGTCACCTGGACGATCATGAAGAACTTGATCAGCTCCGTGGGGGCGAGCTTCAGGGTCTCGGAGCCGTAGATGGCCGAGAAGGCCACCACGGCGTTGAGGCCGCAGTTGAAGATGGCAAAGATGATCAGGAAGTAGAAGAGCTGGCCGAAGTGACTCAGATGCTTCAGTGTCCCCATGACCTGTTTGGCGCTGATGCTGAGGTAGGTCTCTCCCTCCGGCAATGGCTGCCCCACGTTCCGTTCCTTGACCCAGAGGAAGGTGGGTATGGCAGCGACCATGAAGAAGGCGGCGACGACCAGGTTGGTCCATCGAACGGTGCCGTAGGTTTCCAGCGAGATGCCGTCCCTGATGAAGGGGTAACAGAGTCCGAGGCTGACCAGTCCGCCGCAGTACCCCCATGCCCAGGCGAACCCGGAGATCCGTGCCATCTCGTCGGGAGATGCGATCTCTGGCAGGAAGCTGGAGACGAGATTCTCGCCCGCCGAGTAGCCGATGTTGGCGATGATGAAGCAGATCAGCGCCATGGCAATGCCTCCCGGACCCGTGAAGGTCAGGAGGGCCGTGAACACGACGCAGGTGGCGTAGGCGGCGAAGAGGAGTCTCTTCTTGGCCCCCGAGAAGTCCGCCAGGGCTCCCAGCAGGGGGGCCGTGAGGAGGACCACACCCTGGGACAGGAAGTTGCCCATGCCCCAGTAGAAATCGGCGTCGGTCCTCCCTTCTGCTATGACCTTGACGAAGTAGACCGCGAATATGACCGTGATGATCGACGTGGTGAATGAGCTGTTGGCGAAATCGAACATGCACCAGCCGAAGACTTCCTTTCGGGAGGCTTTCTTCGGCGGCGGCAGGGCGGGGCTGTTCACGAGTCTCCAGCCACCATATCATCCCCGCCGGGGATGTGACATGCGACACCGCAGTGTGGCCCGGGCAATCCTCATGTTGTGCCCCGTGGTGCGACGTGCCATCATTCTCGAGCCCACTGGCTGAACGGCCCGGATTTTGCGGCGCCGAAGGCGAGAGCCAAGGTGGAGAATGGCTTCGATGAAGGTTACGGAAGAACAGATCCCGACACTGGTAGCGGCGCTCAAGCGGACCGAGGTCTTCGGCAACCTGCCCGACGAGTCTCTGGACCGGATTTCCAGGTCAGGTGAGATCGTCGAATTTGGCACCGGCGCGAACCTGTTCAGAGAAGGGGATGCCGGTGACGCGGCGTACATCCTGGTCCAGGGGGAAGCCAGCGTGTTCCGGGGGCGGCAAAAAGTGGTCACCCGCGGCCCTGGAGAGTGCGTCGGAGAGATCGCCCTCATCGACGACTGTCCCCGAAGCGCCACAGTCCGCACTGATACGAACGTCGTCGCCCTGGTCATCCGCAGTACGGCCTTCGATCAGCTGCTACTCGACGCCCCCTTCACCCGGAGGATGCTGGTGGCCCTGAGCGGGAAAATCCGGGAAGGGGATTCCCTCCTCTGGGAGGCCATCGAACAGCTCCGGCAGGTGCAGGCTCTCAAGGATGACCTCTTCTCCCTCATCGTTCACGACCTGAGGACTCCCCTGACGAGCATCAAGGCCGTGGTGGATCTCATGGCCGAAGGTCACACGTCGAAGGAGCTTCTGGCGAATGGCAAGCGGTCGGCGGCTTACATGCAGACGCTGCTGTCCGACGTCCTCGACATCCGGCTTCTGGAGGAGGGGGAGCTTCCTCTGGAGCCGTCCTCCATCGATCCCACGGAATTCGTCTCCTCCATCGTGGAGCTGATAGAGCAGCACGCCAGGGAGCGGAAGGTCGTCCTCCGTTCTGTCGTGGATCACGCCGGCATGATGCTGGCTGATAGGAAGCTTCTCCGCCGGGCCGTCGAGAACCTCCTGATGAACGCCTTGAAGTACTCGCCGGCGGGATCCGAAGTGGAGCTAAGAATCGGGACCTGCAGCGATGGCACTTATCTGGAAGTCCTGGACCGGGGGCCTGGTGTTCCCGTGGCCTTGCGGGGAAATCTCTTCAAGAAGTTCGGCTCCGTGGAGAAGGTGCAGGGTTCGCCCAGACGGGGGCACGGCCTGGGGCTGCACTTCGTCGCTCTCATCGCCCGTTCTCACGGCGGCGACGTCAATGTGTCGGACCGAGAGGAAGGGGGCTCCGTGTTCCGGATCGTGATCCCAATGGGGGCCGCCGGCGCGCGCTAAGGGCGTGTCGGAGAATTCACCTGGTTTTCGTTTGCGCCAGAGGTGCCTGATGAACAGGGAACAGGCAGCCGGGAACAGGCAATGGGGAATCAGCACGTTGCCAGGTCATTCTCGGCTTTCGAAGGGTTGCTCGGTGAACGAAGTCATTTCGACTTTCAGCCTCACGGGCATCCTGGTAGTTTGCTTCCCCGAGGTCGCCGATCGCGCCAGGCTGCAGCCCGATGGGCTTGGATGAAGACCAGACGTTCGAAGATGTTGTCACTCTTCACGGTGTCGTTCTTTGGCTTCTCGATTGACGTCATCCGAGAGGCTACTGCGACCGACTGGCCTCCATTCTCCGTTGCCTGTTCCCGGTCCCCTGTTGCCTGTTCCCTGTTCGCTCTTCCCCGACACGCTCTTGGTCGAGCGTGCGGAAGTTACGCTGCGGGGTTCCCTGTTCCGACTCAAACCTATCCGATGCCCACCGCCGGGCCGACTTGACGTTCGACCTCGCCGATGGTGGTGATTCCGTTGAATGCCTTGGTGAAACCGTCGAAGGCCATGACCCGGAATCCCTTTCTGACCGCTTCCTTCAGCAACTCGCTCGAGGTGGCCTGGGCCATTACCAGGTCTGCCAGGTCCTGGTCCAAGGTCAAGACCTCGAAGACGGCGACACGGCCTCGGAAGCCGGTGAACAGGCAGCTCTGGCAGCCAACGGGCTCGAACAGGCTGGAGCCGATGATGTCCAGACCTTCCTTGATCCGCACGTGCCGCTC
>JAJFLN010000280.1 GCA_021772705.1 Candidatus Cloacimonadota bacterium
GGGTCCTTTGTTCCTAGCGGACTCGGATCTCTACCCTGATCCGAGGGCTGTGAAGTCCGAAGCTGGCGTCCTCGTAGAGAGGATAACCCCCATCTCTGCGGGCATTATTCGAAATGCCGTAGGGCTCCATGGGGGCGCCGAAGAAGTTGGTGCTGAATTTCTCGTCGCCATCGACATCCTGGAAGACACCGACGGTGTAGACGCCATAGGGCAAGTTCTCGAACAGGTGTGTCGCCGCAAGATTGACCACAGGCACCACTGCGCCGAGGTAGTGCTTGTTCGCCTTCAAGAAGGTCTCCTTGGAATTGAACACGCCGATCCTCGCTTGCCCCTTGTCAGTTGCGAAGCTGGTCGCCACGAGTTCTATGGTACCTGTGGGGGGGCCGCTTTGCCCCGCATGGAAACGGGCACTCGAGAGCCAGCCCGTCGTCTCCAGCATCGCTTCGGAATAGGGAGGGTCAGGATTGCTCGTCCTGGCGGCTTCGGCAGTCGACCAGATTGAGATCGCGAACTGACCAGCCTTCACTGACTTCCGGGCACGCCAGAGAAGGAACACCTGCCGGGCCCCGTCCACGGCGACAGCCGGATCGAGAAGCCGAACGCGACCTCCAGAGCGACTGTGCAGAGAGACGTGAACCGGCCCCTCTCCAGGTCCAACCTGCACGATCAGGCTTCCGCTCAGCGCAACCATACGCCAGCCTTGAATCCAAGGGGTGCCGGCCATCGACGCCTTCGCCATGGACATCCAGAGCATCAGAACGATGAGCAGAACGAAATTGAATCGAAGCATGGACACGCGCCTCCTTTCGCTGCAGCACGAACGGCTTGGACAGCCTGCCCGGCACTCTGCCGGACACAGCACCCGCTTGATCGCCAGTCCGATGGCTGTCAGTCTCACGAGATGACAGGTCATGGCTGCCGGCCAAGGGCCCGGCTATAGCTCTGGATCGCCCCGTCTCCGGCCGCGCACGAGGGAGACCACGAACAGCACGATGAAGAGGAAGAAGCAGATTTTCCCCAGTTCAACAGCACCTGCGGCAATGCCGCCGAAGCCGAAGACCGCGGCGACGACGGCCAAGATGAAGAAGTTGAGTGTCCAGCTGAGCATGATGGGCCTCCTGGTTGACTTGCTGGCCACAACGCCAGCGTTCGATCGTTTGTTGCCTCGATCCGATGTCCCGTCGAGATGGGGCAGCCCCCTCGCCGATCGCGCCCCGCTGGCGAGATACAGGAGTGGCTGCTCGTCTTCATGGGCCTACTCGTTGACCAGTTCGTTGACGAGCGCTCCGCCGAGACCGATGGCCTTCAGGGGGGTGCTGCCCGTGAGAAGGCCGACGGCGCCGACACCCAAAGCTGTGTTACGAATGCGGACCTTCGAGTTGTCCTTGTCCTTGTGCTTTGTCTGCTTCGAGTCTCGCTTGACCTGCTTCGAGTCTCGTTTGTTCGGGAGAGCCTTCGGGGCAACGTGAGCAGCGTCGCTGCCATCGGCACGGAGCACAGTGTTGGCTTCGTCGTCGGGATAGAACTCGACGTTGATGTCCTTTTGAATGTTCACTCGATTGGGTATCCGGAAATATAGCCTCTTGGCATTGCCCGATACGGGCTCGACCAGTTTGAGAACATGGTCTCCCCGTGAGATGCCGCTGATCGCCAGCGGCGTCGCTCCCATCGCTTGATCGTCCAGATAGACCTCGCTGACGGGGATGCTGCGGACGTTGACGATTCCGGCGGCAGAGGCCGTCGCCGTCCAGGCGACCGACAGAAGTACGGCGGTGACAAAGTGTCGCATGATGTGCTCTCCATGCCCCGTCCAGCGGGACTTGTTGATTCGGACCTGCCGGAGCGATTCGGGTCCCGTCGAGATCGTCCTTCGATTCGACTTCGGCCTGTCTCTCGCCACCGGTGAAAGTTCGTAGTCTCGTGACAGTCGGTAGTGCAATTAGCCGGCCACTGTGTCGCTCGCGCGCACCAGCAGGCGATTTTCGAGTGGAGTGGCCTGTTCCTGACGGGTCTGGATCCGCCTGAGATCGCTGGATTGCAATCAAACCCCCCTATATGACGCCCTCATGACATCGAACCACCCTTGCTAGATTCGACGCCCCATTGCCCCAGCCTTCACGTAGCCACACTCGGGTTCTCAACTGGCTCTTCAGAGCGATCCGGACCCTTCCTGGCAGTTACAGTGTCTCCGTCCGGGGCTCACGGAATCGCTTGCGCGGACCCTAAGTATCTGCCGCCAGAGCTCCAGCCTCGGCCAGTGACACTGTAACCGGCGAGGCGACATTTCATGAATGGACCGGAGGGAAGCAACCCAGTTCCTGAGGGCCTTCGCATCATGGACCGAGACTTGCATTCCTATGAGTGCACGGCTGGAAGCCTTACCGCCGTTTGCGGCTGACTTCGGGGGCATAATCGACCGCGTCTCCAGGATTCGAAAAGGAAGTTTCTTCATGCGACTCACTAATATTCTGCCAATGCGGCTCCTGCTTTCCTTGTTCGTTTGTGTCCTGACCGGATGCGGCGGCGGAGGCGGAAACACGGTCTCCACGGCGGCGGCCCCACCGAGTTCCGTGGTTCCCGCCGACGGCACCTCGGGAGTGGCGCTGAATCAGGTCGTAACCGCGGCCTTCCCAGCTCTCATGGATGCCTCCACGATCAACACGGCCACATTCACTTTGGCAGAGGCCGGCGGATTCCTCATTCCGGGAGCTGTCATCTACAACGTAACGACTCGAGTCGCCTCCTTCACGCCGACGGTCGCACTGT
>JAJFLN010000029.1 GCA_021772705.1 Candidatus Cloacimonadota bacterium
ACCGGTTCCGCCTGGTGGTGGACAACGGCCCGTATGACAGTTCCCCAGACGAGACCGGCGTGCTGGTCAACTTCGCCACCCTCAACCGGGCTCCCACGGCGGACGCAGCCCTGGAGGATCGACGCAGGAACATCACGTCCCGCACCTCCGCGTCCCCCATCCAGGTGATCGCCGGCCTGGACAGGGTTCACCTGGTGGGCAGTCTCAGCTCCGACCCGGATCCGGGAGACAGCCTGACTTATCTCTGGCAACAGACCGGCGGACCCACCGCGACGCTGGCCCCCGGGGCCACATCGGCAGATGTCTCCGTCGTGCCCGTGGCGACGGGACTGTACTCCTTCAGGCTGAGGGTCACCGATTCCAGTGGGCTTCCCGATACCTCGGACCTGCTTCAGGTGACGGCCGTCACGGCCCAGGATACGCCGCCGACACTGTCCGTGGCGGCCACATCGACGGCGACGACCGCCGTGGGTCAGGACTTCTCCCCGGAGGATGTCACGGCGGAGCCGAACTCCCTGCGAGTCAGGATCAATGACGAAGTGGTCCTGAAGGCCACGGCCCTGGACCCCGACGTCGGCGTGTCTCCCTTGAATCAGGGACTGGAAATCGACTTCAAGCAGGTGGCGGGGCCGACGGTGCTCCTCACCACATCCCCCTCGGCGAATCCACTGATCTCGGAAGCTCGGTTCAGTCCGACCACATCCCGCGTCCATGTCTTCCAGGTCACGGCCCGGCAGCTCGACGACGCAGGCATCGACACGGGGGTCGTGGCAAGGCGTGACATCCGGGTCGTGGTGGACTCCGATACCAACGGCGTGCCCGTGGCCAACCTGGGGCTCTTCGCCTTCAAGGACATCCCCGATACGTGTCAGGAGATCGCCCTCAGCGGCATCCGGTCAGCGGACCAGGGACCGAACGCCACATCGTCGTTGCTCTACCGATGGGTCCAGACGTCGGGGCCGCCAGTGAACCTGTCCAACCCTTACTCGTCAGTCGTCACCTTCGTGGCTCCCGACTTCACCGACAACGCACCCCGTCAGTTCTCCTTCAGCCTCTTCGTCGATGACGGCAACGACCGTAGCGAGCCCGACACGGTGAGCATGGTATTCGCCCCCGATTCCCAGCGGCGAGGGAAGATACCCCTGACGGGCGGAATCAACCTGGTCAGCCCCCCGCTGGATCCGGGAGGAGACAACCCGTTCCGCATCCGGGACCTGCTGACCCAGAGCGAGGCGGATTTCGCCGTGATCCTCACCCGGCCCACGGATGGAACACGGCCCAGGTTCCAGGTCATCAACGCTGACTTCGGAGGCGCCGGCGACAGGGTTAGGGGCTCCGATGGCTTCCTGCTCGTCCGACCCGGAAACCGGCGGGCCACCTCTTCCGTCTCGGGCCGCCGCTGGGAGCCGGGCAGCAGCAATCGGAGGCTCTTGCGAGGCATGAACTTCGTCGGATACCCCAGAGGCCACCCGACCGGCGAGGATGCGGAGCGGCTGGCGCAGCGCTCAGGCGCGAGCTGGATCATTCGCTCCGTCGACGATGGATTCGGACGGAGCAAGTTCCAGATCTTCCTCCCCGGCCTGACCCCCTCATTCCTCATCGAAGAGGGCAAGGCCTACATCATCGCCGTGCCAGCCAGCAGAACGGTGGTCTTGCCCGGTTGCCAATAGACCCTGGCCGGTCAAGCCGCTACGCTACCCGATGGCTGTACTCTGTCAGCAGAGAATCCCCTTCCCGGCCTGGAAAACGTTATAGAATCGGAATCTGGATCTCAACTGAACACGACAAAGGGAGCCTGAGCATGAAGCGTGTCCGTCCCAATCCGCATCCCAGCACGACGTTTCTGGCTGTGCTGAGCCTGTGCCTCGTCACGGCGATGCCGGCAGCCAAGTCGAATCATTCCATGACGGACTCCCGGTGACGCCGATGCCAGCACCTGACGGAACAGAAGCTGCTGACCTGAGCCGGTTGCTGGAACAGGTACAGCAAGGCAACGTCACGGAGTCCGAGCTGCTGCAGCAGCTGGGGTCAAAGCCCACGACGGGCAGCATCGATCTGGCTGGGCTGACGGAGAGTTTGAAGGGCGGGGGCGACAGCGGCCCCAGTTTCCTGGACCCGACCTATCTGATGGTGAGCGGAACGCTGCAGATCCTGGCCATGGGGTTCCTCATCCACGCCAAGCGGGCCGGGAACCTCAATTCCCTCGCCTGGGGCCTGGCTTGCCTGACTCTGTCGTGGGACTACACGTCCCTGCCTTGCTGGGGAATCGCAGTGGCGCTGGCCGTGGCGGGCCGCTTCGCGAGATAGGGCCCGCGCAGGAATAAATGCGCAGAAGTCGCGGCCAGATTTGGGTCAGATTCGGCTGGTTCGAGCGAGAAGGACCGGAGGCGTAGTGGGCTACGTCGAAGATTCCGCGATTGAGGAGCGGCCGAAGATGGCCTGAAGATGGGACACGAAACTGTGTAGTTATTCTTGGGCGGGTCCATCGGAAGAGGTCAGTAGGCTATCACCAGTTCACCCTTGGCCTCGACGCTGTAGAACCGGTCCTCCCAGTAGAAGCCCTTGGCCTTCATCTCCGAGAGCCGCATCGCTCCTATCTCGGATCCATTGAGGGCCACAGTCGGCCACTTTCGAAAGGTCGACCCCTTCGCCTCCAGGGGACGCTCGACCACGAAGGGCTGCTTGTGGATGTAACTGCCTGTCTGCCCGAAGTGCTTCCCGGGCACGAAGTAGTCGACGGAACCGGTGTAGTGGACGTGGAGATACACCTTCTCCTGGGCTCCCTGGTAGACCGTGGCCGTCTGCCCGGGCTTCACGGCGGTCCAGCCCTCGGTTATCCACTGGCCCGGCTCCTTCTTCTCCTGCCCGGGACGAACGGTGTGCTTCACCCAGTGCATGACCGCGACCTGAAGCTCCCGCCGCGTCTGGTTCGAGACCCGGAAACCCAGGCTCATCTGATAGTAGTAGAAGCTGCCCAGACCGGCGGCGACGAGGATCAGTATTCGAAGAAAGGAGGCCACAGGATTCCCCGAGCATGCCCGAAGGGACTCCCGGCGTCAACTGTCGAGCAGCGGGGTG
>JAJFLN010000281.1 GCA_021772705.1 Candidatus Cloacimonadota bacterium
TACCACGGCCCGTACCACGGCCCGTACCACGGCCTCGACCGATGCGGATAGCCTTCAGAACCAAGGGCTTCCGATCGCTCTGGCGAAGTCCCGCCACAGCCTCAGGAGTGGAGATCAAGAACCGTTGCTTGCCTGCTTCGATCTCGATGCCCTCGTTCAGCAGTTCCATGAAGAAAGACCTCAGGTCCTGTCCCGTTCCCATTCTGCCTCCTTGACCGCCTGGCGTTTCGCCCCTGTCAGGCGGGTTCGTCCCGCTGGATAACTTGGCTACTTGGCGGAAGTTATAACAGACGAATGATTCAAAATCAATGTGGTGAGCCAAAGTTTTGAAAGATCTATGATCCAGAGCGGGTTTCCAGTCCCGGAGCAGGTTTCGGGTCCAGTCATGCTCCAGGACCCGAAACATTGATCATAGATCTCGGGTTACACAAAGAGGGCCGGGCCCGCCGGCCCAGCCTCTGGAAGTTCCTTCCCGATACGGGTCAGGAGGACTTCTTGCCGCCCCGCTTCTTCTCGGGAGTCTTCACCGCTTCGTCCACCCTCAGGAGGTGGTTCGCCATCCGGGACTTCTTGCGGGAAGCCTTGTTCTTGTGGATGACATTCTTCGTGACGGCCTTGTCGAAAGCTCGCACCGTGTCGCGGTACAGACCCTCGGCCAGAGGTCGGTCGCCGGAATCCACAGCAGCCAGGAACTTCTTCGTGATTGTGCCCAGAGAGCTCTTCACAGCCGAATTCCTGGCCCGGCGCTTCAGGTTCTGCCTGGCCCGCTTCGCCACGGAATTAGCTTTCTTCTTTGTCTCTTCCTCAGCCATGTCGCCGCACTCCTTGCTATCCCTCGAGTCATGTGTCCATGGTCGAGGGCCTCGATTTCTACCGGAACGGCCTATTGTAACTCCAGCCAGCCCCAAGATCAAGGCCCATGACAGGGCTAAAGGCGTCCCCCTAGGGAGTGGCTACTACTGCGATGACAGAGGAAGTTACACGGAGATCTCAGAGAGCGCGGAGACACAGAGGTTCGTTTTGACGTCAAAAACCTCTGTGCCCGCTGTGATCTCCGTGGCCGACCTGGATCTCAAAGATGGCTGCCCCCCCCACCTGAAATGCTCACTCCCCAAAAGGGAATGAACAGGCCCAGCGCCCCCTTCCGTGATAACATCTGGTCTTCCCGGTAAGGCCCATGACCGAGCGACCTCCCATAGAGACGATCTTCGTCGTTGTCCCGACCTACAATGAGGCGGCGAACATCGAAGAGCTGATCTCCCAGATCTTTCAGCAACTAGACAGCCCTAACGTACTGGTCGTCGACGATGGTTCTCCTGACGGGACCGGCGACATCGTGGAAGGCCTGTCGAAGGCCAACGAGAAGATCCACCTTCTGCGGCGTCCCACCAAGATGGGGCTCGGCACGGCCTACAGGACAGGATTCCGGTACGCCCTGGAGCGGGGAGCGGACCTGATCTTCGAGATGGACGCCGACTTCAGCCACGATCCAAAGTACCTGCCACAGTTCGTCGAGGCTGCTGCCGGCGCCGACATGGTAGTTGGCTCCCGCTACACCAAGGGTGTTTCGGTGGTCAACTGGCCCCTGAGGCGGCTCATGCTCAGCGTATTCGCCAGCAAGTACGCCCGGATCATCACCGGCTTGCCTCTCTCGGACCAGACTTCCGGCTTCAAGTGCTTCAGACGCGCCGTGCTGGAGGCTATTAACCTCGACGCCGTCGAGAGCTCGGGCTATTCGTTCCAGATCGAGATGAATTTCCGGGCCAGCAAGCTCGGATTCAAGGTCGGCGAGATCCCGATCATCTTCATCGATCGCTTCGTCGGCGACAGCAAGATCGATCGGATGATCATCTTCGAAGCAGCCTGGATCGTCTGGAAACTCCGGTTCGGTCTCTACAGCAACTGACTCGGAATCTATCGAGGCACCAGGACTTCCAAGACCTCGCCGAGCCGGGCCGAACCCGCTCCGGGCCAGGTGAAGATCACCCGGGAGCCGTCGGGACTGTAGTCCAGGTTGTTCCCGGGCTGCGTCGTCAGGCGAGTCGCGTTGGAGCCATCCAGGTTCATCACGTAGATGCCCTTCACCGCCGTATCCTGGCTCTGAATGGCGAAGGCGATCCGGGATGCATCGGGGCTGAAGGTGGGAGACTCGGCGGCCGTCAGGGTCTGACCCGAGGGAAGACGGGGCAGCACGTCCACGGGGTTGACCCCGCCGGAGGCGATGACCAGGGCCGAGAAGATGCCGTTGGAGGTGTCACTGGTAGCGAAGGAATAGACGATCCGGCCCGTCACGGCCGCCTCGAGTCCGCTGACTGCCGAGACCACGCCGGGAGGCCGATTGCCGCTGATGATCCGGTCCGTACTAACCACAGCCGTGCTCTGGGAGAGGGCGTCTCTCGACACGTCCACCCGGTGCAGGTCGGGAGTCAGATAGTAGCTGAAGGACTTGCCATCGGGGGACCAGGCCGGGGCGTAGAACTCGTTCCCGCTGGTCAGCAGGGTCCGGTGGGCGCCTCCGGCGGTGGGTACCACGCCGATCCGGAAGGGAAGCGTCGCCGATGACGTGTCCCTCCTGACGAAGAGAAGCTCTTTGCCATCCGGCGACCAGGACAGTCCTCGACCTCTGCCGGTCTGGGAGTCGAAGGCCGCCTGCGCGCCGCTGGTCAGCACCTGCTTGAATATCTGGCCGCTCTTGTCCATCACGGCGATCTCTCCGCTGCTGGCGATGTAGGCCACCTGCGTTCCGTTGGGAGAGTGCTCCAGGTCGAAGGCCCGGACACCGGAGGCGATGGGCCGGTGGGTATCGAGCTGCAGCTGACCCAAGTCCTTGACGGCCTCGCCAGGAACCAGGCGAACCGCAGGAATCCTGCGAGTGAAGGTGTCGCGCTTCTCGAGACGAACCGTGTAGGTCGCCAAAGGCAAGCTGTCGAACTGGAAGAAGCCGCCTCGGGTCGTGACCAGACTCCGGGATGTTCCCTCGATGGTCACCGTCACACCCGAGTGGTCGCCGGTGGCAGGATCTCTCGGTTCGATCACGGCCTGACCCCGGATTGCGGCCACGCTCTGGGGATTCAGGGGGTCCATCGTCGCCGTCAGGTTCACGACAGCGCCGGCCAGAACCTCCACGTTGGGCTGGCTCTCCTCGATGAAACCACTCTTCTGAAAGACTACGGTGTAGACCCCGGCCTCCAGGTCCGTCAGGGAGAAGCTCCCGTTGGCTGCCGTGGTCCCCTTTCGGGTCGTCCCCTCCAGATTCACGTCGATTCCCCCGTTTCCCGCTGCGCCGGCCCCTCCAAGAGTCACCACGCCCCGCAGCTCCCCGGGCTCGCCAATCACCAGATCCCGGATGACCCGAGTCTCCCCGCTGGCCAGCCGGATGAATCGAACCCGTCCCCGCCTGGGCACGGCAGGACTGCCGACGAACTTGTCTGCCACCAGGTCATAGATTCCCGGAGGAATGCTGGGAATCACGTAGTTTCCCAATTTGTCCGTGAAGAAGGGTCCCAGGAACCCCTTGCTCGGCGCGTTGTTGGCGTCGTCTAGCTGGATTCGAGCAGAAGTGACCCCCCGAGGATTGGAGGGGTCCGTCACGCTCTCCAGGATGGTCCCGGTCAGGGTCGCCTGGATAGGCAACTCAAACCGGTCCGGATCCGGACCGCAACCATAGGTCAGCAGCAAGCAGACCGACAGGACACATGCGTAGAAGACGTAGACCTTCACGTCTCACTTATCGGTGCCTTCGCACAGAATCCTGATCCAGCTCGCCAGTAATGTTGGAACAGCCGGTCCTCTCCGGCGGGGGTGCAGCTATCTCGTGATCTTGCGCTGGAGCAAGCTCCTACCCCTGCGCCCTGAGCCATCTGAGAGGCCGTCCTCGCCTTCAGGCCTCTCCACAGATGGCTCAGGGCGCAGGGCTCTCAAATCTGGCAGCGGACTGCAATCTGCCCGAGAGTCTGTTATGAATCCCCTAGAAGCAATGCCCATGAATTAGTGGAAGGATTGTTTGAAAACGAAGACTCTTCCCTCGAACTCCCGCCATTGGCCCCTGGACCCCGATGAACAGGTCAAGCTTTCGTATGTCATTCAGGTGTTCATCAGCACTCTCAGTCGCACCG
>JAJFLN010000282.1 GCA_021772705.1 Candidatus Cloacimonadota bacterium
GAGCTTTCGTCTGTCATTCAAGTGTTCATCAGCACTCTCAGTCGTACCAGTCCAATTGGGGGTTTGGGGGAGCTGGCTCCCCCAACGGGGTGTGGGGCAGAGCCCCATTACAACAAAATCCGTCTTATCTCACCGGCATTGGGGCTAGCTCATGAGACCTACAGCACGAGGGGGATTCACCCTCATCGAAGTGATCGTGTCACTTCTGATTGCTTCTGTCGCCGTCTCCTATCTCGGACAGGGCCTGGCGATCTCGGTTCTTGCGGAGGAGCGGCAGCAGTTCTTCCTCCGATCCGCCCGGTTTCTGGACCAGGGCTTCGAGGCCGAGATGATCCGGGCCGCCCGGTCCGGAAGCATCCTCTCGGGCGCAGCCGACAGTGGCTTCCCTGCTCTGACCTACCGTATCGAACCGGAGCCCAGTACGGAGGTCCAGAACCTGGTGCGGATCAAGCTCACGCTCCTCGGCCAGGGGCGCCGCGCCCCTCACCGGACGGAGCTGATCACCTACTACTGCGACTCTCTGCGTGCCCTGAAGCCGGAGGCCGGCGACGACGGCACAGCTGGGGCAGGAAAGGACACATGATCCTTCGGGGACAGGCCAATCGCGGCGGGGGCGGATTCACTCTCATCGAGGCCATGCTGGCCAGCACCCTGCTGATGATTGTCCTGGTCATGCTCGGCCAGATCCAGAACAGCGCCAGGATGACCCTGGAGCGAGTGAGGGCCAGCTCCACCTCCGGATCCATCTCCGGGGCCCGGACCGGCTCCGGAGGCGGTCCCTCCCGGGACAGCCGCTCGGGAAGGGCAGGTGGAGGCCGGGCCGCCGGCGGAGCGACCAGTTCGGAGCAGGATCTGGTACGGGGATTCAACAGCTTCTCCAGGGACTGCGCCCAGTTCCAGAATCCCGGCTTTCTCCGCAAGGGTCAGCCCGTGGTGGAGCTGAGTCAGGTATCGGGGGACACGACACAGGGGAAGGTCACGTTCTACTCTGCCGGGTACGGTCCAGCGGGAACCCAGGACATTCGGCGGATCACCTACGAGATGACCGGACGGGGTCTGGAACGTCAGGACCAGCCCCCCTCCCCCTCCCCCTCCGGCAGCCATCTGGCGGCCCGAAAGCGACTTCTCGTCCCGGGGGCGAAGGAGCTCGAGATTGCCCTTTTCGACGGTCGTGACTATATAAGGGATTGGGGCCGGCGTCTGGGAGTCCCTCAGGGCTTGCAGCTGCGATTCCTGACACACCGCGGCGAACGCCAGGTCTGGTCGCGGCCCTTCCGCGGAACACTGCGATGATATCGGTCAAGAGAGCCATACTGTGGGTCGGCTCGCCGACGAGCCTTGTCCGGGTCAAGAAGACCCTGCGGACCATCCAGGTCGAGCAGTTCCTCATGAGTCCCGTCTGCCCCATCTCGCCAGCGGAGGCGGAGTGGGACGAGTTGACCCCCTGGCTCGCCGAGAACTGCAGACCCGGACTGCAAGTCGATCTCCTCTACCAACACCATCTCCTGGAGGTTCAGAACTTCCCGAAGCTCGGCAGGGCGGACTTCGACGGCGCTCTCAAGGCGAGGCTGAAGAGGGACTTCATCCTCGACGAGGAGTCCATGATGTCCGCCGTCGCCCGTCTCGATTCCGCGGACCAGACGCAGGCCGTCATCGCTGCCGTGTCTGCTTCCACCCAGCTGGTGCTGACCCGGGCCGTACAGGCGGCGGGACTGGTTCTGGGAAGGGCCGCCTTCGCCGGACAGCTAGCACTCAGGGAGCTCGCGTTCCGTCATCCCCAGGGCGCATGGACGGTTCTCCCTCAGGCGGCTCTCGCCAATCACTTGCTCCTGGCGAGAGATCGGCACGGCAGAGTCATGTCCGCCACCCTGCCGGCCCTCGACGACCTGGACGAACGAGCCCGGGAGCTGGTGATTCTGCAGTTTGGCCCCGAGGCCGCCGAGCTGCCACAAGTCGATCTCCACGCCGACCCAGACCAGAAGGGCAGGCGGCTTCTCGGTCCGGCCTTGGAGGCGCCCCTCGACTTCCTGGTTCCCGTCTTTATCCGTGAGCCGAGCTGGCGAGTCCCGTCGAAAGAGGACTTGGAATACCCCTATTTCTTCGCCGGTTCGACCTGGTCCTTCGCGGCGGCGATGCTCGCCCTGCTGATCTACACGGGCTACCTGGGGGCCGACCTCTGGGGGATTGCCTCCAACCTGGGGGAGGTGAACCAGCTGGAGTCCCAGAAGAAGATAGAGCTCGCCTCTATCGAACAGCTCGACACACGGCTGAAGGACCTGAGCTATCTGATTCATCACGTCCGGGGCGTGGGTGCTGAGACCTTCGACAACGCAGCCTGGCTAGCGTTCATCGCCGGCCTTCGAGACGACTCAGCACCACTGTTGCTCTTCCAGTCGATCTCCATCCAGGCGGCAAACCTGATGTTGACGGGGGTTCACTCGAGCCGTGAGCCGATCCTGGCATTCTTCCGGCAGCTGACCAGCAACCTGGGGGAAGAGCAGGCAAGATTTCAGAACATCTCGGAGGACGCCAAGGGCAGTCTGAAGTTCTCCGTTCAGATACGTCGAGCCACCTCCATTCCGCCCGAGCTGGATGACTTTTGATGGCATCCCATGAGTGATCTGAAACCCCTCATCTACTCGCTGATCTTGGTGGCCTATCTCCTGGCCTTCATCGTCCCGGCGACCAACACGATCACCTCAATGGACATGGCCGGAGCCCGTTCTCTAGTGGGCCTTCAGGAAGAGGTGAGAAAGCTCGAAACGTCCCGGGCCAAGAAGTTGCATGAGGTCCGTCTCGAGGAGGAGAAGCTGACGCAGGACTTCGGCGCCCTCCGCTTCACGGGGCTGAGCAACAGGACGCCCCTGGACTCCCTGCTGAGGGCCATTTCCGAGAGCTGCTCCGATCTGGGAGTTCAATTTCGCAGTGTGACGCCAATGGCCAAGAAGAAGACGGGAATCCTGGAGTTGGAAGGCCTGCAATGCAAGTTCGGCTTGCCCACGGAACGGCACTTCTCAGACCTGCTGCAGGCCCTTCGCGAGAAGGGCCGCTCCAGGAGGGCCATGGTACATGGCCTGCGACTCTGGAAGGGGCCCACCGGCCTGGAGGTGTCGATTCAGTTCACCATTCTGAGGCCCAGGTCATCGGAAGATCGCCAGGAGTCTCAGAGCAAGGTGGCGGGTCTCGAGGCCTGGCTGGCCATCCAGAGGGAGACCGAGTCCTATCAGGACAACGCTCTGCTGATGCCCAGGCCACGGAAGAAGCCGGTACAGATCGCCAAGCCCGCTCCGAAACCCGCCCCCAGGCCGACTGCTCCAGTCACCAGGACACCTCCCGTCAAGCCATCAACCCCGGCCTTTGAGGGCAGACTTCTCGGAGTCGCCTCCGCCGGTGCCGAGGACGCGGCGATTCTGGAGATCGGCGGCAGCCAGGAGATGCTCTTTCAAGGCGAGACGACATCGGGATGGACGCTGCACCAGCTCTTCACCGACCGCGTCGTCTTCCGGAGCGGAGAACAGGAGAGCATCATCTACTTCAACTCCGAGGAAGCAGACGCCAAGGAAGGCGGCGAGGAACCGGAGGCGACGGCCAGGAAGCCAGAGGCCGCAGCCGGCCTCGGCCTGGCGGGAGTGATGCGCTGGATCCGGGGAGCCCTTCGTCCGCCACCACCACCCTACGGTGACATGAAGCGCGTCTACGCAGTCACGGCCGTCACTGCCGGTAGCATGGCGGACCGGGCCGGCTTGAGGCCGGGAGACAGAATACTCAGCCTCGATGGCCAGCGGCTGCGGGTCGGCGCCCAGCTTCGAGGGTTGCGCACCCGTCTCGCCCAGGGCGACTCGGCCCGGTTGGATGTGGAGCGGAATCGGTCGATAGTCAAGATAGCCGTGACTCCCTGACCTGGGAGTCCTCTCATCACGACTGTGGAGACCCTTCGGTCCCGACGGACTGTGACTCTTTCGAGGGTCAAGGCAGCGGACCGTATCCTTGTCCCTGTGGTGAAG